>JBEIHL010000114.1:0-7641 GCA_040381375.1 Opitutaceae bacterium | reverse complement strand
GTGCTGTTTTCCAAAACCCCCCCACCCCGGGGGGGGGGGGGGGGTTGGGGTGCGGGTGCGCGCGGGGTTTTTTTCTTACCGTTCACCCCGCCCTGCAAAAATTTTGGGTGCGCGGGGGCGCGCGGCCCCCCCCGCCCCCGCTTCCAGGGGGAGACCACGCGAGGGCGTAGGGGGAGAAAATCTAACTGGATAATCCCGCCGGCGTGACTGAATCTGTCCCGCTATGAACGTTGGCATCGTAGGCGCGTCCGGCTACTCCGGCGAAGTCCTGGTGAAGATCCTCCTCGCCCATCCGCGGGTCAAACTGGCGGCGGTCACGTCACGCAGTCAGGCGGGCAAACCGCTGGCCGCGGTGATTCCGTCGCTGCGGGGGACCGACCGGGGCCTGACGTTCACCGATTCCGACCCGGTCGCATTGGCGGCGAGTGACATCGATCTCTTCTTCCTCGCGCTGCCGCACGGGGCGGCGGCGACGTATGCGAAGGCGCTGGTAGCCGGCGGCAAGCGGGTGATCGACCTGAGCGCCGACTTCCGCATCGCCGACCTGGCGACCTACCAGAAGTACTACGGCGAGCACCACGCGCCGGAGTTGCTGCCCAGCGCGCGTTTCGTGCTGCCGGAACTGACGGCACCGGCGTGGAAGCAGGAGGCCAAGCTGGTCGCGGCGCCCGGCTGTTATCCGACGAGCATCCTGGTCCCGCTGGTGCCGCTGCTGCGGGCCGGTGTGATCACGCGCGAACACATCGTCGCGAATTCCTATAGCGGGGTGAGCGGCGCCGGGAAAAAGGCCGAGGAAATGTACCTGTTCGTCGAGCGGGCCGAGAGCATCAAAGCCTACGGCCTGGTGAAGCACCGGCATCTCGCCGAGGTCGAGGAACAGCTCGCGCTGCACACGGGCGCGAAGACGATCATCCAGTTCAATCCCCACCTCGCGCCGATGCGCCGGGGCATTGCGACGACGATCACCGTGCCCGCTGTCGCCGGGGCCACGATCGAGCAGCTCTATGCCGCGTGGCGCGCGACGTATGCGGGGCGGCCGTTTGTGCAGGTGCTGAACTCCGGCGAGACGCCGGATACTGCTCACGTCGTCGGCACCAACCGCGTCGACATGTCCGCCGTGCATGATCCCCGCACCGGCAATTTCGTGATCACCGCCGCCGAGGACAATCTCGTCAAGGGCGCCAGCGGCCAGGCGGTTCAGATCATGAACCTGTGGTGCGGGTTCGAAGAGACCTGCGGCCTGATCTGAAGGCGGCGGCGGCGCCGCGCTCCCGGGTCAGCTCCGATAGTCTGCGTTCTCGCTCACGTATTCGTGCGTGAGATCGCCTCCGAGCACGGAGGCGGACGCGGCGCCGTTGCCGACGTCGATTTCGAGTTCGACCGCGCGCTCATGCGGCGGGAAGTCAACCGGCGGGGCAAACATGCCGTCCGGGCCCGGCTTGCTTTGGTAAAGCTCCGCAGCCTTGAGGTGCGCGACGAGGGCCGCCTCCTTGGCGGGATCGAGCTGAAAGACGCCGCGGGCGAAGATCTCGACGCCACCAAGGCTCGCGCGCAGGTTGGAAAGATCGAGGCCGGGCGCGTGGGCGCCGACGTACTTGCCGATCGCCTGAATGAGGCGGCCGACGTTCGGATCGTTGCCGGCGACGGCACATTTGAAGAGCGGACCGTTGACAATGGCTTTGCCGAGAGCGCGGGCGAGGCCGAGACTGGCGGCGTTCTTCACTGTGACGCGGATGACGTGGCGCACGCCTTCGCCGTTGCGGACGACGTCCTCGGCGAGATCGCGGCACACCTGGTGAAGACCGCGTTCGAAGGTGCCCCAGTCGCCGAAGGGCACGCGGCCGGAGGCGAGCGCCACGACCGTGTCGGACGTACTCGTGTCGCTGTCGACACTGATCGCGTTGAAGCTCGCGTCGACCGCGCGCGCCAGCATCGGCCGCAGTTCGGCACGGGGCACGGCGATATCGGTGAGAATGTAGACGAGCATGGTGGCCATGTTCGGCTCGATCATCCCGGCGCCCTTCGCGATCGCGACGATGCTGCCGGCGCCGACGGTGGCGCGGCGGATCTTGGGGTAGAGGTCCGTGGTGACGATGCCCTCGGCGGCGGGCATGATCGACTCGCTCGTGAGCGCGGCGGCGGCGCGGGGCAGCGCGGCGATCATCGTGTCGGCCGGCAGCGACCAACCGATCACGCCGGTGGAGCACGGCAGCACCTGCGTTGGCGTGAGCCCAAGCGCCTGCGCGGTGGCGACACAGATGCGCTCCGCGGTCTCGACGCCGCCGGGTGCGCACACGTTGGAAATCTTGTTGTTGATGATCACGGCCCCGAGTGCGGGCTCCGCGAGCCGTTTGCGTCCGACGATCACCGGCGCGCCGGGAAAGGCGTTGCGCGTGAACATGGCGGCGAACGCCGTCGTGGGACGCTCGAGCGCGAGCAGGGTCAGCGTCATCTTCGCCGGCTTCGGCGCCTCGATGGGCATGAAGTCGAAACGGGTGACGCCAACGCGGAAGCCGGCGGGCAACGCCGCCTGCGAGGCGAGCCAGGCGCGGTGTTCGTCGCGATGGGCGAAGGTGAGATTCGTGCTGGGCACGCCGCCGACGTTGGGTCGCCGCACCGCGGAGTGAAGAAGAAACTGGCGCGCTGGCGCAGCGATCCGCGGGCAGCGGGCCGGCCGGTGGCGTCACCGGATCGTCACCGCGCGAATCGCCGATGAATATTTTTATGGAAATGCGCGCAGCGTGTGCGTAGTTCCTTTTGCCTTTCGCAAAACAGTGAGCGCTCTTTCTCGCCTCCTTCCACCCAACACGGCCGTGCGCCGTGCGCCTTGATCGCAGATGAACGTCGCTGAAATCACCGCCAAGGCGAAGGTGCTCCTCGAAGCGCTGCCGTATATCCAGGATTTTCGTGGCTCCACGTTTGTCGTCAAATATGGCGGCAGTTTCATGGACGACCCCGATCCGGTCACCCGCACCCGTGTCGCCTACGACATCGCGTTCCTCGCGGCGGTCGGCATCAACGTCGTGGTCGTGCACGGCGGCGGCAAGGCGATCACCAAGGCGATGGAAAACTCGGGCCTGAAGGCGAATTTCGTCAACGGCCTGCGCGTGACCGACGAAGCCACGATCGCCGTGGTGAAGAAGACGCTCGACGAGATCGTGAACAAGGACGTGTGCGACGCGATCGTGACCGCGAAGGGCCGGCCGAAAGGCATGCCGGGCGACACCGTGCTCGTCTGCCAGAAACTCACGGAGGACGACGACGGCAACAAGGTCGACCTGGGCTACGTCGGCGATGTGACCGAGGTGAAGGTGAAGCTCATCAAGAAGGAGATCGCCGAAGGCTTCACCCCGGTGATTTCGCCGGTCGCGGAAGGTTACGACGGCAAGCCCTACAACGTGAACGCCGACCTCGTCGCAGGCCGCGTCGCGAGCGCGCTGCGGGCGCGACGGCTGGTTTACATGAGCGATGTGCCCGGCCTGCTGGCGGCGCCGCCGAATCCGGATTCTCTCATTTCCACGCTGAAGATCAGCCAGGTCGACGATCTCAAAAAGAAAGGCGTGATCGACAAAGGCATGCGGCCGAAAGTGCAGAGTGCGATCCGGGCGCTCGAGGAAGGCGTGCAGCGCGTGCACTTCATTGACGGTCGCCTCCCGCACTCGCTGCTGCTCGAGATTTTCACCGACCAGGGCACCGGCACGGAAATTGTGCATGGCTGATGGGCCGCGCCGGCAACGTTGGGTGCACACGGCTGGCTGCTAAATTGCCCCGGCTGTAGCGGCGATGGCCCACAGATTGATTGGCTTGGCGTTTGTCAGCGTGCATTAGCGGTTCTCTTCCATGACCACTCCCTCGATCGTTCGCACCAGCACCGCCGAACTCTACGACGCGCACGTGCTGAAAAACTACGCCCGGGCGCCACTCACGCTGGTGCGCGGACGCGGGGCGCACGTGTGGGACGACGCCGGCAACGCCTATCTCGATTTCACCTCCGGCATCGCGGTCAGCGCACTCGGCCACTGTCATCCGCATTGGGTCGCGGCCGTGCAGCGGCAGGCGGCGGAGCTGATCCATGTCAGCAATCTCTTTCGCAACCCGGGGCAGGGCGAACTCGCGCGGCGCATCGTGTCGTTCGCGGGCCCGGGACGCGTATTTTTCTGCAACAGCGGCGCTGAGGCCAACGAGGCGCTGATCAAGCTCGCCCGGCTGCACGGCGTGCAGAAAGCCGGCGGCGTGGAGGGCAAGTGCTACAAGATCATCTGTGCGAAGAACGCGTTTCACGGCCGCACCTACGGCGGCATGAGCGCGACGCCGCAGGAGAAAATCCAAAAAGGCTTCCGGCCGCTGGTGCCGGGATTTGCGTTCGGCGAGCTCAATCACCTGCCGAGCTTCGCGGACCTCATCGATGCCGACACGGCGGCGATCTTCGTCGAAACGATCCAGGGCGAGGGTGGCATCAACGCGTGCACGCCGGAGTTCCTGCGCGGACTGCGGCAGTTGTGCGATCAGCACAATCTCCTGCTGCTGCTCGACGAAGTGCAGTGCGGGATCGGCCGGACGGGTCGCTTCTACGCCTACGAGCATGCCGGCGTGGTGCCGGATGCGATCGGCATGGCCAAGGGCCTGGGCGGCGGATTCCCCCTCGGCTCGATGTGGGTGCGCGACCGGTACGCGGAACTCTTTCATCCCGGCAATCACGGCACGACCTTTGGCGGCACGCCCCTGGCCTGCGCGGCGGCCCTCGCGGTGCTCGATGTCATCGAACGCGACGGCCTGCTCGAAAAGGTGCGGACGCTCGGTGCCCCGTGGCACGAGGCGCTGCGGCAGTTGGCGACGGATTTTCCGCGGCACGTGAGTGGCGTCCGCGGCCTCGGCTATCTCGTGGGCATCCAGCTCACCGGCGACCCCGCTCCGTATCTCGCCGGCCTCCGCGAGCGCGGTCTCCTGGCGCCGTCGGCCGGTGGAAATGTCGTCCGGTTGCTCCCGCCGTTAAATGCGACCGCGGACGAACTGGCACAGTCGGTGAAAATTTTCCGCGAGCTCCTCGCGGCGAAGTCCTGATCCATCCTCGATTTTTCACTCGTGGGCGTCGGCCCGCGGAATTACATCCGTCCGCTTCCATGAAGCATTTCCTGAAAGAGACCGACTTCGCGCGGTCCGATTTGCCCAAGCTGTTTGCCCTGGCGCGCGAGTTGAAGGCAAAGCGGGGGCGCCGGGGGTCGCCGACGCCGTTGCGCGGTCAGACGTGGGCCATGATCTTCTCGAAGTCGTCCACGCGTACCCGGGTTTCCTTTGAGGTCGGCATTCACGAATTGGGCGGGAACCCGCTCTTCTTGAACCGCAACGACATCCAGCTCGGGCGGGGCGAGACCATCGAGGACACGGCCCGGGTGCTCTCGCGTTTCGTGCACGGTCTCATCGTGCGCACGTTCGATCACAGCGACGTCGAGCGCCTGGGGGCGGCCGGCTCGGTGCCGGTGATCAACGCCCTCACGGATTTTCTCCATCCGTGCCAGATCTATGCGGACGCCTTCACCGTGGCCGAGCGCTGGGCGAAGGGCACGACGGGCGCGAAGCTGGTCGACTCGCTGCGGGGCCGGAAGATCGCGTTCCTCGGCGACACCGCGTGCAACATGGCCAACTCGTGGATCCTCGGCGCGAATCACTTTGGCATGAAGATCGCGCTCGCCGGCCCGAAGAGCTTTGCGCCGACGAAGGAGTTCGACGCCTTCCTCGCCCGCGAAGGTTACGCCGGTGGCTACCAATTCACCACGGATCCCTTCGAGGCGGTCCGCGATGCCGACGTCGTGTACACCGACGTCTGGGTGAGCATGGGCAAGGAAGAGGAAACGAAGGAGCGCATCCGCCTCATGACACCTTACGTCGTGACGGGAAAACTTTTTGCCGCGGCCAAGAAGGATGCGTTCTTCATGCACTGCCTCCCCGCCCACGCGGGCGAGGAAGTGATGCCGGAGGTCCTCGACAACCCGCGCTCGATCATCTTCGACGAGGCGGAGAACCGCCTGCATATGCAGAAGGCGATCCTGGCAACGCTGGCGGCGAAGCGGCGGCGCTGAGGCCGCGCCTATTGCTGCATCAGGTAGATGTATTTTCCGCTGGGAAGCTGTTGGAAGAGACCGTTGCTCAGGTCGCCGTCATCGATGCGGGCATCGATTTGTACCATCTGACTCAGGGGCGCGGTGACGCCGCTGCTGGTGACGCCGACGCCGGTGACGAGATTGTCCCAATTCCAACGACCACCGAGCGAGTTGACGACCTTCCACGCCGGGGTCTTCAAATCCTCCTCCATGCCGGGGGGAACTACGCCGGACGGGGCGTTGCCGGGGAACGCGCCGTTCATGCTCGCGTAGCCTTCGAACGCCTGGGTGAAGGTGCGCAGATCGGAGATGAACCGGTTGCTCTGGGCATTGCGCCGTACCTTCGTGAACGCCGGCAGCGCGAGCAGCGCGAGCAGCGAAATGATCACGACGGCGAACATGATTTCGACCAGACTGAACCCGGCCTGCCGTCGACGGGGTGGAGCGCAGGGCTGAAAAGCGTGCATAAGGAGGTTCAGTGACGGATGACGATTTATCATCTTCGCTGACCCTTCCATTATCGGGGTCCGGCTCACGGGGGCAATGTGCCGGCGGTAAACGGGGCGTTAAGTTGCTGATGCGCAGGACTACGGTGGGGATGCGCAACATTGCGATCTGGCGTCCGGCCGCTTTTTTCTTTTGCGCGGCGCGGGGGCGTGTCCCAACACTCGACCCTCAGCCATGAAAATCGTCCTCGCTTACTCAGGCGGCCTCGACACGTCCGTCATCGTCAAGTGGCTTCGCGAAACCTATGACGCGGAGATTGTCACTTTCGCCGCCGACATCGGCCAGGAGGAGGAGCTCAAGGGCTTGCCGCAGAAGGCGCGCAAGACCGGGGCCTCGAAGCACTATACGCTCGATCTCGTCGAGGAGTTCGCCCGCGACTTCATCTACCCGATGGTTCGGGCGAACGCGATTTATGAGGGGCAGTATTACCTCGGCACGTCCATCGCCCGGCCGCTGATCGCGAAGGCGCAGGTCGACATCGCGCATAAGGAAAAGGCGGATACCGTCG
Organism: Opitutaceae bacterium; assembly: GCA_040381375.1. Taxonomy (GTDB): domain Bacteria; phylum Verrucomicrobiota; class Verrucomicrobiia; order Opitutales; family Opitutaceae; genus ER46. The sequence goes on along the minus strand of JBEIHL010000114.1, from coordinate 528 downwards.
CCCACGGTGCCACCGGCAAGGGCAACGACCAGTGCCGCTTTGAGCTGACCTACATGGCGCTCGACCCGCGGCTGGAAATTCTGGCGCCATGGAAGATCGACACCTTCCGGAACGAATTCCCGGGCCGCGCGGAAATGATAGACTACTGCGCCAAGCATAAAATCCCGATCGAGGCGTCGCTCAAGAAGCCGTATTCGATGGACCGGAATCTCCTGCACATCTCCTACGAGGCGGGAATTCTCGAGGACCCGTGGTTCGACCCGACGACGAAGGCGAACAAGGGCATGTTCAAGCTCTCGGTTTCACCCGAGGATGCACCGGACAAGGCCGAGTATGTGGAGCTAGAGTTCGAGCGCGGCAATTGCGTCGCGGTGAACGGGAAAAAGCTTTCGCCGGCGGGCATGCTGAAGGTTCTGAACAAACTCGGCGGCAAACACGGCATCGGCCGCGTCGACCTCGTCGAGAACCGTTTCGTCGGCATGAAGTCGCGCGGCGTCTATGAGACCCCGGGCGGCACGATCCTGATGC
>JBEIHL010000113.1:0-7682 GCA_040381375.1 Opitutaceae bacterium | reverse complement strand
GTCCGGTGGTTTCTAACTGGCGTTGGGGGGCGGCCGCGCTCCCAGGGCGAGGCCGCCCACAATGCGCTTCTCCTGCAGCGGGCGCTCGGCTACAAGCATCGGATCATGGCTCCACCCCGCTCCTGCGTTGCCGCTCTCCTGCTGGGGTTGGGCCTTTCGCTCGTATCGACCGTGGCCGCCGCCGGGTCGGCGGCGCGGAAGCCCAATGTGATCGTCATCCTCGCGGACGACCTGGGCTATTCGGATGTCGGCTCTTATGGCGGCGAGATTCGCACGCCGCAGCTAGATGCGCTGGCCAACGGCGGCGTGCGTTTCACCCAATTCTACAACACTTCGCGCTGCTGGCCGACGCGGGCAGCCGTGCTCACCGGTTACTATCCGCAGCAGGTGCGACGTGATATCGTGGCGGGGGTGCCGAGCGGCAATCGCGGCCCCCGCCAAGCGTGGGCGAAACTGCTGCCCGAGCGGCTGCGCGCCGCGGGTTACCGGTCGTACCATTCCGGGAAATGGCATGTCGACGGCCGGCCGCTCGCAGGTGGATTCGACCGCAGTCGGGAGATCGGCGGCGGGCAAAACAACTTCTTCAAGGCCGCCGGCATCACGGACGATGGAGCGCCGATTCCGGCTGCGTCCGGGTTCTACGTTACGACCGCCCTGGCCGATCATGCCATCGCGTGCCTCCGGGAACACGCGGAGAAGTTTTCGGACCGCCCGTTCTTTCACTACCTCGCGTTCACCGCGCCGCACTTTCCGCTGCATGCGCCGGCAGCCGACATCGCGCGCGTCGGATCGCGGTATCAGGTTGGCTGGGACGTCCTGCAGCGGGAGCGGAGCAGTCGTTTGAAGGCGCTCGGGATCGCCGGATTTCCCCTGCCGGCGATCGAACGCGAGCTCGGGCCGCCGTATGCGTTTCCGGATGCGATGACAAAGCTCGGGGCGTCCGAGGTGAACCGTCCGGTGCCGTGGGACTCGTTGACTGGCGCGCAGCGCGAGTTTCAGGCGGCGAAGATGGCGGTGCACGCCGCGATGATCGAGGTCATGGATCGCGAGATCGGACGCGTGCTGGCGCAGGTGCGGGCGATGGGCGCGTGGGACGACACGCTGGTCCTGTTTCTTTCGGACAACGGCGCGACCGCCGAGCTCATGGTGCGCGGTGATGGTCATGATCCGACCGCACCGGCGGGCTCGGCCGCGACCTACCTGAGTCTCGGGCCGGGCTGGTCGAGCGCGGCGAACACGCCGTTCCGCCGGCACAAGACTTGGGTGCACGAAGGCGGCATCGCGACGCCGTTGATTGCGCACTGGCCGCGCGGCATCGCGGCGCGGGGCGAGCTGCGGCGCGACCCCGGCCACGTGATCGATCTCGTGCCGACGCTGCTCGAGCTGGCCGGGTTGCCAGCCGCGGCGACGGCGGGGGCGCCGGGATTTCCGGGGCGCAGCCTGGTGCCGGCGTTCCGGCGCGACGGTGACGTGAAGCGCGACTTCCTCTACTTCGACCACGAGGGCAACCGCGCCCTCCGCGTGGGCGACTGGAAGCTCGTGTCCGCCAAGGCCGACGGTGGCGCCTGGGAGCTGTACGACCTGGCGAAGGACCGCGGCGAGACGCGCAACCTTGCCTCCGAGCGACCCGATCTCGTGCGCGACCTCGCGACGCGCTGGCAGGCGGCCGCGGACGAGTTCGCGGCGACGGCACGGGCGAAGTAGGCGTGGCCCGAGGTGGAGCAGACTGTCCCCAGTCTGCTTTAGGCGCTTTCGAATCAGCCCAAACCAGCAGCGTGGGGACACGCTGCTCCACCTCCCTCCTGGCGAATCAGCGCAAGTGAGCGAATTGTACATTCCTGAGCTGCCGGGTTGACCCCGCGGCTTCGAGGGTGGAGAAACATGATGGTTTTGTTTCACCCCTGTCCCTAGTCCCTCTTTCGTATGCGCCGGTTGCTCGCTCTTGCTCTCCTTGGCCTATCGGTGGTTGCCGCAATTGGTGCCGAGTGGCGCACGATGGAAGTGCCGGGAGCGTGGAACGCCGCCACCGCGCAGGAGGTCGCGGCGGCCGGCCACGCGGCGTGGTACCGTACGTGGGTGAAGGTGCACGACAGCTTCTTCACCAAGCATGACCGCAATCTGTTCGAGGAGTCGGTCGGCTTGAACATTCGCGAGCTCGAGGGTGCGCACGACGCCTGGGTGAATGGCGTGAAGATCGGCACCGGCGGTGGGTTTCCGCCGGCCTATCAGAGCGGTCGCACGGCGATCCACCGGCACAAGGTGCCCGTCGGCACGCTGCGCAAGGGCGAATGGAACGAGGTCGCGATCCGCATTTACCAGCCGGCGGGCCAGGGCCCCGCGGGATTCCTGGGCGACGCGCCGTTCATCATGAATTATTTTTGGGAGTGCATTTTCGCGGGTCCGTGGGAGTTCCGGGCCGGAGACGGGTACAAGCCGGGCGGCGCGCGGACGGAGAAGCCGGCGGTGACGGCGTTCGACAGTTTCCGCGAATCGAACCGCGTGCTCGGCCGCGCGAAACAGGTCCCGGGACCGAGCCTCCCGCCCGCAGAGTCAGCGGCGAAGATGACCACGGCGGAAGATCTCCGCGTCGAGCTCGTCCTCAACGAACCGCAGATCGCCCAGCCGTTTCATTTCAGCTTCGACGAGCGCGGCCGGCTTTGGGTCACGCACTCGCGGCAGTATCCGTATCCGGCGGGGCTGACGATGCTCAGTCGCGACAAGTATTACCGGGCGCATTACGACAAGGTGCCGCCGGCGCCGCCCAATCACGACCGCGGCCTCGACCTCGTCTCGATCCACGAATCGACCAAGGGCGACGGCGTGTATGATTCGCACAAGGTGTTTCTCGACGGACTCAACATGGCCAACGCCGCGGTGCGCGGCCGCGGCGGCGTGGGGGTAATGCACACGCCGTACTTGCTGTTCTATCCGGACCGCGATGGGAACGACATCCCCGACGGGCCACCCGAGGTCCGGCTCGCGGGCTTCGGTCTCGAAGACACGCACTCGACGGCCAACGGTCTCGTCTGGGGACCCGACGGTTGGTTGTACGGCGGCCAGGGCAGCACGACCTCGAGTCGCGTCACGCGGCCCGGCCTCGATCCTGCCAATGCGCCCGGCGTGCACTTCGAGGGCTGCATGGTGTGGCGTTATCACCCGGACACGCGCGCCTACGAGATTTTCGCCGAGGGCAGCGGCAACACCTTCGGCCTCGAATTCGACGCCGAGGGTCGGCTCTACTCCGGCCACAACGGCGGGCAGACGCGCGGCTGGCACTACGTCCAGGGCGGATTTTACCTCATGCAGGGCGTCGACCCGGGCAAATTTGGTCCGCCGCGCAACCCCTACGCGTTCGGCGAGCTGCCGATGATGGAGACGACGACGCCCGTGGTGCGGTTTTCGCATTTCGGCGCGTTCGCCGACGGCACCGCGTTGCCCGCGAAGTACCGCGGCCAACTCTTCGCGCTCGATCCGCTGCACAATGTTGTGATCACGTCCGAGCGGACGCCCCGCGGCTCGACGTTCAAGACCGCCGACACCGGCGCGGCGCTGCGCAGCACCGACCCGGCGTTCCGGCCCGTGTACATCGCCAACGCGCCCGACGGCTCGCTGTACGTGAGCGACATGTACGACTTTTACGTGGCCCACGGTCAGCACTACCAGAACCAGATCGATATCAACTCGGGCCGCATGTACCGGCTGAGTGGTCGCGACACGCCGCGCGAAAAGGACCTCAATCTCGCGGCCAAGAGCACCGCGCAGCTCGTCGATTTGCTCGCGCATCCCAATAAGTGGCATCGCAGCACCGCCGTGCGCCTGCTCGGCGAACGACGCGATCCGGCTGCGCCGGCGGCACTCAAGCAGTTGCTCGCGCGTGACGCCGGCCTCGGCGCGCTCAACGCCCTCTGGGCGCTGCATCAGGCGGGCGCACTCGACGAGGCGACCGCCGTGGCGGCCCTGCAGCACGGCTTCGCGCCGGTGCGCATGTGGACCGCGCGGCTGCTCGGCGACGAGTGGGGCTTGAATCGCAATCTCGGTGCCGGCCAGCACGCGCGCGTGTCGGAGCAGGCGCAGGCGGGCAACGTCCCGGCGCCGGTGTTGGCCGCGCTGCAGGCGCAGGCCGCGCGGGAATCGAATGCGGAGGTCCTGTCGCAATTCGCCTCGACCGCGCGCCGGCTCAACGCGCCGCAGGCGCTTTCCCTCGTCGCGACGGTGCTCGGGCACGACGAGGTCGTGCAGGATCCCTACATTCCGCTGCTCGGCTGGTGGGTGTTCGAGGCGCACCTCCCGGCGGCGAATCGCGAGGTGCTAGCCCTGTTTTCCTCGCCGGCCATCTGGGACGAACCCGTGGTGCGCGAACATTTGCTGCCGCGACTCGCGCGGCGCTACGCGGTCGAGGGCAAGCGACAGGACCTGCTGGTGCTCGCCGAACTCTTCAAGCGCGCGCCTTCCCCGGCGCACGCCGTACGACTGATGGTGGGACTTGAAGAAGCGTTTCGCGGCCGGCCGATGACCGGGCTGCCCGACGAACTCGTGGCGGGCATCCAGGCCGCCGGTCAGGCGCCGCTGGCATTCCGGTTGCGGCAGGGCGAGGCGGCCGCGATCGCTGAAGCCGTTGCCCTGATCCAAAATCCCAAGGCCGCCGCCGAGGAGCGGCTGCGTTATGTGCGCGCCTTCGGCGAAATTCGCGCGCCCAAGGCCGTGCCTGCGCTGCTCGCGGTGGCGGCGAGCAACGCTTCGGAAGATTTGCGCAAGGCGGCGCTCGTGGCGCTGTCGGCATACGACGATGAATCCATCGGGCCGCGGATTGCGGACCTGCTGCCCGGACTGAAGGGGCAGGCGCAGCAGGCGGCGTTCACCATGCTGGCGAGTCGCCCGAGCTGGAGCTTCCGGTTGCTCGAGACCGTGCAGAGCGGACGCATCGGCGCGGCCGCGGTGCCGGACGACGTGGCCAACCGGCTGCGGCGCCATCGCGACGGACCGTTGAGCGATCTCGCCAAGCGCGTGCTGCCGCGCGCGGCCGCAGTCGCTACCGGCCACGAGCAACGTATCCAGGAGGTCAATGCGGTCCTCAAGGGCGGCCCCGGCGACCCGTACTCGGGCGAGGCGATTTACACCGCGCGCTGCGCCGCCTGCCACAAACTCTTCTTCAAGGGCGGCAACGTCGGCCCGGACCTGACCACCTACCAGCGCGACGACCTCGGCACCATGTTGCTCTCGATCATCAACCCGAGCGTCGAGGTCCGCGAGGGCTACCAGTATTACAGCGTCGAGACCACCGATGGCCGGAGCCTGAGCGGCTTCTTCGTCGACCGGGACAACCAGGTCACCGTGCTGCGCAGCCTCGGCGGCGAGAACATCACGCTCCGGGCCGCGGAGATCAAGGACCTGCAGCCCATGGGCCAGAGCCTGATGCCGCCCGGCCTGCTCGAGGGGCTCACCGACCAGCAACTCCGCGACTTCTTCGCTTACCTCCGCATCTCCCAACCCATCAGCCGATGAACCGTCGTTCCTTCCTCGCCCAGACTTCCGCCGCGGCCGCCGTGGCGTCGCTACCCCATGCCGTCACCGCCGCCGGTTCCTCGGGCGAAATGCGCATCGGCCTCATCTCCGCCGCGACCTACGGCCGCGACGGCAATCCGCGCACCCTTGGTTCGAATCACGGCACGGCGTTTGCCACGACCTTCAACGGCTGGGACGAGGAAAAGTCCAAGGCGTGGAAGGGTGTGTTCGTGCGGGCCAAGCGCCGGCTCGAGGGTGCGCGCGTGGTGACGGTGTGGGATCCGAATCTCGCGGCGGCGAAGCAGCTCGCCGACATCTGCAACATTGCGCGTGTGGCCGAAACGCCCGAGGCGGCGTGCGAGGGTGTCGATGCCGTGCTCCTGATCGATGACGGCAGCGGCGCCCAGTGGAAGTACGCGCTCCACCCGTTGAAAAAGGGCGTGCCCGTGTTCTGCGACAAGCCGCTCGCGATGACCGCGCGCGAGGCGCAGACGGTGGCGACGGTTGCGCGTGAGACGAAGACGAAGTTCATGTCGGCGAGCAGCCTGCGCTTCGTGCCCGATATTTTGAAACTGAAGGAAGAGCTGCCGCAGCTCGGTCCGGTGCATTTCGCGAGTGCGAGCTGTGGGAACGAACTCGTCTATTACGGGATCCACGCGCTTTCGATGATCTACGGGGTGTTCGGCGGCGGCGCGATCAGCGCGCTGAATATCGGCCGCCCCGGGCGGAACCTCGTGCGCTACCGGTTCAAGAACGACCTCGACGTCATGCTGACCGTGGCGGACCGCGAGTGGATGCGGGCCGGCTATATCATCACGCTGCAGGGCACGAAGGCGTGGCGATCCATTCAACCCAACCTCGACAACCTCTACTCGTTCATGCTGGACCAGTTTCTCGGCTATGTGAAAACCGGTCGCGAAGTGGTGCCGATCGAGGAGGAGGTCGAACTCATCGCCGCGCTTGAGGCCGGCAAGCGTTCGTTGCAACTCGGCCGCGAGGTGACGATCGCGGAGGTGATGAAGGGCTAACGGGGCTGCGCCCAGGCCGGACGGGACATGGACCGGCCGTGTTTAATCGCAAAAGCGCGGAAGAACGAAGGCGCGAAACCCAATCCATTGACTGGAGGCCCGGTTCCGCGCTTCCGCTCCTCCGCGTTTCCGCGATGATTCCCAACCTCTGCGCTTTCCTTTCCCAGGCTCGCCCTTCGCCGCGCGCCGAAATCCTGATTTCCGTCGTCATGCGTCCACCCCCTTTTTCGTATCCATGAAATCCCCTCGCATCCTGTCCCTGTTTTGCGCCGTGTTTGCCGGGCTGCTCGCGCTGCCGCCGTCGGCGAGTGCCCTGCACGAGGGAAAAATCCAGATCGTACTGCTCGGCGACAGCACGACCGAGGGCAGCATCCCGCGCCGGATTGTGCCGGCGGGCCCGCACCTCGAGCAGGTGATCGAGCAACTGCTCGCGGCCGAGGGTGACCTGCCGCCGACGCAGGTCACGAATCTGGGCTTGAGCGGCGAGTTCATCCGGCGGCTGCTGGATACGGGGCGCTACGACAAGGTCGCGGCAAGACTGCCGGGGGTGGATTACATCTTCATCCGTTACGGTCCGAACGACGTGAACCGCCGCGAGAATTTCGACCTCAATTACCCGAAGGATTTTCGCGAGTTGATCGCGCGGCTGCGGAAGGATCATCCGGCCGCGGTGCTCATTCCCGCCACCGCGATTCCGCTCACCGCCGATCTCGCCGTCGATGCGCCGAAGGCGAAGCGCATGAACGACCTCGTTTTCCAGGTCGCGGCCGAGGAGAAGCTGACGGTGTTCAACGTTTACCCGCGTTACGCGTCGGAGCAGGCGAAGGGCCCGAACATGCTCAACTACCGCCGGTATGCGCTCGCGAAAATTCCGGAGAAATTTCACGCGCTCGTGAAGCCGTTCGTGCTGCCGGGCAAGGATCCGCAGGTGGTGGTGCTCGACAACCGGCTCGACGCGCACCTCGGCCATCTCCCGGGCTGGTTCGACGACCGGCATCCGAATCTCGCCGGCTACCATGTGATCGGCGATGAGACGGTGAAGTTTCTCGCGCCCCTTATTCGCGCCAAGTTTGGCACGGCGAAGCCTTCGCCCTGAGCCCGGAATTGGCGTCCCATCTGCCATTCTTTCGTTTCCAATCCAACCCCTGGCCC
>JBEIHL010000112.1:0-7686 GCA_040381375.1 Opitutaceae bacterium | reverse complement strand
GGGCGGGCTTCGGCAGCACCCAGCCCGGTTCGCTCGCGCTGGCGGCGGGCTTCGGCTGCATTCTGCTTGGTATGGTTTATTTCAATACGCCGGCCGGCCGGATCGGTGCGTTGGCTCCCGGCTCGCTGTGGGGCGCGCTCCGGAGCGATGCGCGCCTGGCGGCGGTCGCACTGTTCGCCTTTCCGGCGCTGGTCTGGATGATTTCGGCGCCGATGGTGAGCGCCGTGGAGAACTCGGTGAGCCTGTTCCTCCTCCGCCGAGTGGTGGCGGTGGTGTTTGGACTCTTCAGCTTTCTGGGCTATCCGATGATCCAGGAGGGAAACGTGCTGGTCCTGCCGCAAGGTCGCGTCGGAGTAGTCGAGGCTTGCTCCGGAATTCGCTCCCTCACCGGCTGCCTCTTTGCCGGCGTCTTTCTGGCTGCGGTGTGTCTCGACCGGGCGTGGAAGAAGGTGTTGTTGGTGGCGGCGGCGCTGGGATTCGCATTCTTCGGCAACCTGCTGCGCAGTCTCTTTCTGGCCGGGTGGGCGTATGCGCACGGCCCCGCCGCCATCGAGGGCACCATCCATGACGCCACGGGATTTGCGGTTCTCGGCCTCACGGTGGTGGGCCTCTTCGGCATCCTTTCGTTGCTCGATGCCGCGCGCTGGCGCCGCTGGCTCGCCTGGCTCACAGAGGGCGGGGATGCGGCGAAAAAATCAGCGCGCGGGGCGAAGGACGGCGCCGCGTGAAGTTGAATGTCACGGAGTTTTTCCTTGAGCCGCGACGGCGGCGGGGATTTCGCTGCTGGTCAACTTCGGGCAAATCCCGGCGTATCATGAAAGCTACTACGATCACGGCACTCTACCTTTCGCTTTTGGTGGCGCTGGTCCGCGGTGGCGAGCCGGAAGGCGTGGCCAAGGTGATGGCGCTGGCGATGAAGGAGCCGAAGCAGGCTCCGCTCGTGATCGAGTATGCCGCCGAGGATAATCCGAGCCTGCTGCTTCCGCTCGTCGATGCGGCGGTGAAGGCGTTTCCAGATCAGGCCGTGGCGATCGTCGCGGCGTTGATGAAGGCGGTCGAAAAGGGCCCGGCGGACCGGCTGACCGACGCCGAGCGCTTGAAGCGGCGGAAGCGTCAGCGCGAGATCCTAGGCGCGGCGATCCTAGCGGCACCCAAGCTCGCCGTGCCGCTGACCGAAATGGCCCTCGCCCGTTTTTCCGGTCAAGCGACCGAGTTGCTTGAAACCGCTCTGGCGGCGGCCCCGGCGGAGTTGCGTACCGAGGTCGCCGCCGTCGCCAAGAAAATTTCCGAGGCGGAGGCCGCCCGCGCGGTGCCGGCGTCGGCTGGAGACCGGAAGGGGCCGCCGACAACCCGGGGCGGCTTTCCCACGCAGCCGGTCCGGCCCGATCTCGTCAGTCCCTCGAGCTGATTCGACGGCCGTTGCTTTGGCGGCCGCGCGGGAAGTCAACCGAAGAGCCGGGCGGCGAAATTGCCGATCCCGGGAAGCGGACCGCGCCGGCTGTCCGACTTTGTGTCAACCGCCGCGACCACCACCGGGAGGTGAGGGACGTTGGCGTGGACGAGTTCAAGTCCGGTGGCGCTGGCGACAAAAGCGGCGAGCACGATATCGGTTGCGCCCGCGCGTCGGGCTAGACCGACGGCGCGAAGCGCCGTTGCGCCGGTGGCGATGACCGGGTCCAGCACGATCACGCGGGCGTCACCGAACGCGGGTGCATTCGGCAGGTGAAGCCTGGCTCCGGCCCGCTGGCCTCCGTTGGAGCCATCGTGACCGATCGATCCCACGATCAAATTGGGAAAACACTCCACCATCCGGTGGGCGAGGCCCAATCCCGCGCGATCGACGGCGAGGAGCACCACCGGTCTTGCCAACGTCTGCCCCTGCAGGTCTCCCGCCGCCGTTTCAATTTCGACGGTTTGGATGGGTAGGGTCCGCGTCGCTTCGACGACGAGCTGAAGCAGCAGTTGCAGACTCGCGCTGCGAATTTCGGTGGCCGAGCTATGCCGGTTCCGCAAGCGGGTGAACGCATGCTGGGCCGCCGGGTGCTTCGCCAGCACGACGGTGGAGGCCGACGGCAACGCGGCGGCGGCGGAAGGCAAGGCGGTGGCGGCGGACGGAAACGTTGAGCCATTGGTCCGCCCAGCGGGGGCCTCGCGCGGGGGCGACGGCGACACCAGCGCCACGGGCGCCGGGTCGTTTGATTTTGAGTAAGGTGTCAACCGGGAGGTGAGTTTGCCAAACCGGACCCCGCCTACGTTAAGGCGGGGCAACGGAGCTTGCTCAGGGCGGCAGGCTTGTTGAAGGGAAAGCGACCCGTCAAGGAGCGGTGGCGCGTTCCGCAGGGTTGTCACCGAATCGAAATCCGTTCGTAGCATGCAACGCGTTTTCCATCGAACCAGCTTGCTGGAATCCCTCCCGTCGATCGCGACGCGTACGCTCTGACACGGGAATGTAGCATCGAACGGGCGTTGTTTCGTCGACACCTGAACCCCGTTCGACGGAGAAATCGGAAACGATGGGTTTGTCATCTTGGAACACCGCTGCGGGTTGCCGGAGGCTGCGCTTGGTGCCGCGGTGCGGCGGCTTGCCCGTGGAGTCGTCCAGTTGGCGGTTGGGGTCCGGACGCCGCTACCTGCTCGCCGCTCTCCTCGTGCTGGCCGCAGTTGCGCCGGGCGGAGTGCTGGCCCAGCCCGTGCTGGAGAATCTGCGCGCGAGGGTGGCCCGAGGGGAGGCGGAGGCGGCCAATACGCTGGGCAACATGTACGCTTTCGGGCAGGGCGTCGGCCAGGATTTCGCCGAGGCAACGCGGCTTTATCAGATCGCCGCCGATGGGGGACTGCCGGTGGCGAATTTCAATCTAGGGTTGATGTACGAGACCGGACGTGGAGTGGCTCCGGATGCCGGCGCCGCGTTTCGGTTCTACTTCAAGGCGGCCGAAAAGGGCGTGGCCGCCGCGCAGTTCAATGTCGGGAATATGTACGCGAATGGAATCGGCGTGCCGAAGGACGACTTCGAGGCGCTGCTCTGGTTTCGGCAGGCGGCGGATCAGGGCCTGGCCGAAGCTCAATACAACCTCGCCCTGGCCTACGAGCACGGGCGAGGAGTGCGCCTCGACGAAGCCGCGGCGCGTCGCTGGTACCGTCTCGCCGTCACGCAGGGCAATCCGCGCGCACAGTACAACCTCGCGCTCATGCTGGAGGAAGGGCGGGGTGGAGATCCCGGGCCGGAGGAATCCCTGACGCTTTACCGGGCCGCCGCCTCGCAGGGCTTTGCGGCGGCCCAGAACAATCTCGGCCTCATGCTCGCCGCCGGTCGGGTTGGACCGCCCAATCTTGTCGAAGCGTACAAATGGCTTTCGCTGGCGGTGGAGAATGGAATGAGTCCAGAGGCTCGCGACCTGGTCGCGAAGCAGTTGAGCAGCGAGCAACTGGCGCAGGCGAACTCATCACTGGCCCGGGCTCGCGACTTGCGGGGTGCGCTGGGCGGACGTCCGGGAGACCCGACCCCCGCGGCTCATGACGGTGTTCCGGCCTCTGCCTCCGTTGCTGCTCCACCGGTCGCGGGATCGGCGGCGGCGGCGCAGCCGCTGACCGCCGAGGGCTCGGTGCAGTCGGCCGCGGCCGCGGCGCCGGCCGGCGAAGTGTCGCTCCAGCAACTGGCACTCGATGACCCCCGAATTGCCCGGCTCATCTTCGACAACCGGCGGCTGAGTCAGGAGTCCCTGCGGGCCAATCTGCGCCTGCTCCAAGTGAGCAGCCAGTTGCGGACCTTGCAGGACCGCGAACGACTCAACGCGGTTCTGATGGCGCCACCTCCCCCGGCGGAGCCCAGCCCCGAACAGGCGAAGCGGATCGAGATCATGCGCCGGACGATCGTCAAACTCGCCGAGGAGAACCGCCGGCTGCACGCGTCGCAGGCGGAACTCAGCCGGCTGCGAACCGAGATCGAGCGGCTGCATACGCAGAGCTTTCCAGGAAAGCCATGATCGCGCCGCAACCCATCCAAGTTGTCACTGCCTTGTCACCGGTTCGAAGCGCCGCCGCAATACAGCCGCGCTATGTTCGCCCCTTGTCCGCCTTGAACCGGAAATTTCATCGCCTCGTCGTACCCCGCTCCCCGGGTGCAGGCTCCCTGTTGGGCACCCTCGCCGTATGGGCAATCGGGCTACGGGCGAGCCGGGTCTGCGCCGCGATGGGAGCCGGCCTCGTTGCCGCTGAACCGTTGGCGCTGGCGGCAGCGGAGCCGGCGACGGCGCTGGCTCCGACCCAACCCAGTCCCGGTGGCGATCTGGCCTATGAGGTGGGAACCATCGCCGATTCTCCCAACCTCGCCCGCGCGCGAAAGGAGAAGAGAATCTCCGAATTGGTCCGGGAGGCGATCGTCAGGATGGGACGCGAGTCGAGATCTTCCGAAGTCCTGCTCAAGGCGGTGCTGGAAAGCGTGACGGCCGCAGCCGCGGCGGCGCCCCAGTTCACCGATACCATCGCCCGGGCCGCTGCCTATGCGCCGCCGATCGCAAGTCTGGACGGCGCGGCGGCGCGGATTCGGGCCGTCGCTTTTGCCGGAGCTCGCCGGGCGGCCGGCGGCCGGAGTGAACGAGTGACCGCCTTCGCCGTCTCGGGGGGCGCGGCCAACGGGGTGCGGGACAGCGACGTTGCCTTGGCCAACGCGGGTTCCGGTGAGGGTCGCGCGCGATTCGGCAAGAATCACAGCATCGCCTTCACGGGCGGCATCAGTGTGAGCCACGACTCGAATATCTTTCTGCAGAGCCAGGATGAACGTTCGGAAACCATCACGGCGGTGAGTCCCGGCTTAGAACTGAGTTTTGGACAGAGATCCCGCGCCGGAGGACGCCTGAGCTACGAGGTCGCCTTTACCGATTACGCCAACAATTCCGGGCCCAGTGCCCGGCTGGGGAAGGGTGGCGCGGAATTCCGCTACGACAATGGCCGTACCACCCTCGACGCGGTCGCGACCTATCAGCAACTCGAGCAGGGCACGAGAGACACGGCGTCGGTGGCCGGCAACGCCCTGCTGCGCCGGACGGTCACGGTCCTCAATGTTTCCGGAGAGACCGCCCTCACCGCCAAGTCCAGCGTCGAATCCGGCGTCAGCCTGGACTGGACCCGCTACCGGCGTCCCGGGCTCGTCGGCGGTTCCAATCTTACGATTCCGGTCAAAGTCTATCTGGCCGCCACGCCGAAGCTGGCGGTGTCGACCGGGTTCTCCTTCGAGAAGTTTACTCCGCAGGGAACGGGCGAAGGGTCGAAGGGCGCGTTCTACAATGTCGGACTGCGGGGTAACCTGACCGAGAAACTGGGCTCGAACTTCAGCTTCGGCTATCGCACGCGCGATTTCGCGCGGGGAATTTCCGAGGGCTTCTGGGGCTTCGACGGGTCCTTTGACTATCAGGCGACGGCCAAGACGAGCATGAGGCTCGGGCTGTCCCGCGACTTTCTTTCCAGTGCCTCCGGCGAGTCGCTGCGGAGCAGCAGCTATGCCCTCGGCTTCGCCACGGCCCCGACTCTCCACTGGCAGTTTGCCGGCGGGATTTCCTATCGCTCGATCGACTACGGTCCGCGGGTTTTTGTCGCGACGCCCAGTGTGCTGGTCGATGGCGTCCGGGAGGATTCCTACCAGGACTACAACCTGAGCGCGACCTACATCGTCAATTCGTGGATGCGCCTTACGACCGCTTGGACGCAGCGCCTGAATCGCTCGAACGACACGACCTTCGATTTTACGAGCAACCTCTTCAGCCTCGTGGTGGGTTTCCAGTTCTGATGATACGTCTCATCCTTGGGTGCGTTTTTCTATGCGTCGCGACCGGCATGATGTCGGGCGCCGCGGCTCCCGTTGCCCCGGCGCAACCGGTAGCGCGGATATCGTCCTATCGGCTTCAACCTATGGACCTGATCCGGGTGCAGTTTTTTCAGGAGACGGACTTGGACCGGGAACTGCGGGTCTCACAGGATTTCAAAATTGTGCTCGCGCTGGTCGGGCCGGTCGAGGTCAGGGACCGGACGGTGCGCGAAGTCGAGCTCCTGATCGCGGAACTTTATCGCAAGGACTATCTCGTCAATCCCCAGGTCAACGTGACGATCATGGAGTATTCGCAGCGGGCCGTGACTGTTCTCGGTGCCGTCACTTCACCCGGAACCATTGTCATTCCGCCCGAACGAACGTTGACCCTCCTGGATGTGATTGCGCGCTGTGGAGGTTTTTCCCGACTGGCCAATCTCAAGACGGTCAGTCTGACCCGCAACCTGCCGGGGGGGCGAACGGTAAACTATACGGTGAACGCGGAACTCATGATGAGCGGGGACAAGGACAACCAGTGGACGGTGAAGGACGGCGATATCATTTCCGTGGCCGAGCGACTCCTGTAATGTTCATGCGAGTTTCGCCTGCCATCATCTGCCTTGCCCCTGCATTTTTGCGATGACTCAACCTGCGAACGTCGAAGAAGAGTCGGAGGAATCCGGCGAAGGGCTGAACTTCCGCCATTACCTGCTGATGGTTTTGGAGCGGAAGTGGTATGCGGTCGCCGTGTTCCTGGTCACGATGATCGCCACGGCGGTCTACACCTATCGCACCACTCCGATGTACAGCGGGGTGGTCACAATCCAGGTCTTGAAGCGGGGAGCGCAGGTGTTGCGCACCGTGGAGGTGGTCGAGAGCTCCGTCTCGAGCGAAACGGACTTCAATACGCAGATCAGATTGCTGGAAAGTCTGGCGATCGCGCAAAGTGTGGAGGCCCGGCTCACGCCGGAGGAAGTGAAGCTGCTGGTTGCGACGGGCGGCAGCGGTGAGCCACCCAGTCCGCTGGCGGTCATCTATTCCGGCCGGCGGATCATCCCGCAGCGGATGACCCTCATGACGAATGTCCAGTTTCTCCACTCCAATCCCAGGATCGCCGCCCGTATCGCCAACCTCTATGCGAGCGAGTATATCGCCTACAACTCCCGGCTCCGGACCGAGGAATCCTTGAAGGCGGTGGACGAACTCAAGGACCGGGCCGAGCAGCAGCGTCGTCGAGTCGACGAGATCGCGAACGCTATGCAGTCCTTTCGGCAGAAGGGAAACCACCTCTCGCTGATGCAGAGCAAGGATATCGTCACCGAGAAACTGAAGGCGCTGAGTGCCATGGCCACCCAGGCCGGAGCGCGCCTGAAAGAGACCGAGGTGCGTTGGAAACAAGTGCAGAGCTGGAGCGAGGCGAAGCGTGATTTGACTGAGCTTCCCGTCATCTCAAGTCAACCCAGGGTGGCCCAGCTCATCCAGCAGATGACACCCCAGAAGCTCCTGGTTACGCAGCTTCGTGATCGCTATAAAGACAAGCACCCGCGGCTGATTGACGCTGTCAACGCCCTCGCGCAAACCAACGTCGAGCTGACGTCTGCCATCGCGGCGGCAGTCGCTTCGGTAAAGTCGGAATACGAGAATGCGCTGCAGAACGACGAGGAGGCCCGCAAAGCGCTCACCGCGCAGGAGCAACGCTCGCTGGAACTGGATAAGTCCTCCGTGGAATACGAGAACCTGCTGCGCGATTTTCGGGTCAACGAGCAGTTGCTCGAGTCGATGCTCGCCCGGATGCGGGAAACCGCCGTGACGGGCACGATCGAAACCGACAGCGCGCGGATCGTCGACCGCGCGGTCGAGCCGGGCGCGCCCATTTCACCCAAGAT
>JBEIHL010000111.1:0-7728 GCA_040381375.1 Opitutaceae bacterium | reverse complement strand
CGCCAGGATCTCCGCGTTGACTGCGGTGACCGAGGCATCGAGCCCGGCCAGCGCGCCGACGTTCACGACCGCAATTTCGAAGCGATGATTGTAGTTATTGAACCCGCGGTGGGGCAGCTTGCGGTAAAGGGGCATTTGGCCACCTTCGAAGCCAGGACGGATGCTGCTGCCGGAGCGGGCCGTCTGGCCCTCGCCGCCGCGACCGCTGGTCTTGCCGTGGCCGCCGCCTTCGCCGCAGCCGACGCGCTTCTTGCGGTGCACCGCACCGGGGACGTTCTTGAGTTCGTGGAGTTTCATGCTGATTTCCTATGGGCGCCGGACGCTGCGCCAAGGCAACGTCCGACTCGGATGATTAAGTGGGAGTGGAGACGAGGCGGCTTCAGGCCGACTTGCGCACGGCCGCGATATCCTCGGCGAGACGCAGCTTGCGGAGTCCTTCGAGCGTAGCATGAACGACCGCGATGTGGTTCGAGGACCCCATCGATTTCGTAAGGATGTTCTTGATTCCGGCCGCTTCGAGGACGGCGCGAACGCCGCCACCGGCGATCAGACCCGTACCGGGCGAAGCCGGCTTGAGCATCACGCGACCGCCATCGTACTCACCGAGGACGTCATGCGGAATGGTGTCACCCTTGAGCTTGACGCTCACGAGGTGTTTGTGGGCGTTCGCCGTGCCCTTCTTGATCGCGTCCGGCACTTCGTTGGCCTTACCGTAACCGATGCCGACCTTGCCCTTGCCGTCGCCAACTACGGCGAGCGCAGCAAAGGAGAAACGACGGCCACCCTTTACGACTTTGGCGCAGCGATTGATGAAGACGACCTTCTCAATCATGGTCGGACCGTCGCCGTCCTGCGGCTTCTGGTCGCGATTGTCACGACGCGGACCACGATTGCCACCGGGGCCGCGATTACCGCCTTGGCCGCGGAAGCCGCCCTGACCGCGGGGCGCGCGCTGTTCGCGAACCTCAGGAGCCGGAGTGGCTGCGGGGGCGGGAGCTGGGGCGGGAGCGACAGGAGTGGCGGATTCCGGCGCGGAAGTGGGTTCAGTGCTCATGCTGTTTTTAGAATTTGAGGCCACCTTCACGGGCGGCTTCGGCGAATTGCTTGACTTTGCCGTGGTAGGGAGCGCCGGAGCGGTCGAAAACGACCGACTCGATGCCGGCAGCCTTCGCCTTGGCGGCGAAGGCAACTCCGAGCGCCTTCGCGCTGGCGAGATTGGCCTTCAGCTTCTGCTTGCGCAGTTCGGCATCGAGGCTGGACAGGAAGACCAGCGTCGTGCCGGCATCGTCGTTGATCGCCTGGGCGTAAACGTGCTTCGCGGTGAAACGGACGGCGAGACGCGGACGCGCCGCGGTGCCATTCACCTTCTTGCGGATGCGCCACCGACGATTCTGGAGGAGGCGGGCTTTCGTAACGGTATTCATGGGTGGTGTCCTCAGGCGACGGTCTTGCCTTCTTTGCGGCGAACACGCTCGCCGACGATGCGCACGCCCTTGCCCTTGTAGGGCTCCGGCGGGTAGTAGCCGCGGATTTCCGCGGTCACGGCGCCCACCAGTTGTTTGTCCGCGCCCTCGACCTTGAGTTTGGTCTGGTCGGTCACGGTGAGTTTGATGCCCTCCGGGATCGTCATGACGATCGGGTGCGAATAGCCCAGCGCGAGGTCGAGTTGGTTGCCCTTGAGGTTGGCCTTGAAACCAACGCCCTGGATTTCGAGCTCCTTGAGGTAGCCATCCGTCACGCCCTTGACCATGCCGGCGACGATGGAACGCACCGTACCGTACATGGCCTTGGAGAAGCGGGTGTCCTCGGTCGGGGCAAAGGTGACCTGCTTGTCGGCGACGGTGACTTTGACGACGGGGGCGAATGTTTTTTTCACCTTCCCCTTGGGTCCCTCGACGAAGACGGTGTCCCCGGTTACGGAGACCTTCACTTTGTCGGGGATGGGAACGGGTTGTTTGCCGATGCGGCTCATTTTTTTAAAGGGATTGGTGGCAGTGGCGGAGCGCCCTTACCAAACGTTGCAGATCAGCTCGCCGCCGGCCTTGTTGCGGCGGCAGTCGGCGTCCTTCATCAGGCCGCGGGACGTCGACACAATGCCGATGCCCAGACCGTTGAGAACGCGCGGAATGTCGGTGTAACTGAAGTAGAGACGGCGGCCCGGCGTGGACACGCGGGTGATACCGGTGATTGCGGGGGCGCCATCGACATACTTCATCTTTACGACGAGGGTCTTGTGGCCCTGGGCGTCCTGGCCATCTGAATGGTCGGCAACGTAGCCTTCGGCCTTAAGGATGGCGGCGATCGCCGCTTTGAGCGTCGAGTGCGGCATAATGCACTCATCAAGGCGCGCCTTGCTGGCATTGCGCAGGCGCGTGAGGAAGTCACTGATCGGGTCGGTCATGGTGGATGTTTTCTGATTGCGGCCGCGCGGGTCATATCCGACCCCCGTGGGCCAAAGCGGTTACCAGGAGGATTTAGTGACGCCCGGGATCTTGCCGGAAAGCGCGAGTTCGCGGAACGTGATACGAGATACCCCGAATTTGCCGATGTAGGCACGCGGCCGACCGCTCAAGGAGCAGCGATTGCGGATGCGCGTCTTCGAGGAGTTGCGCGGGAGTTTCTGCAGCTTGCGCTGCGTCGCGTGGAATTCTTCGTCGGTGGTCGTCGGACTGATCAGTATCGCCTTCAGCTCGGCGCGCTTGGCGGCGAACTTGGCGGAGAGCTTGATGCGCTTCTTATTGCGCTCGATGGCGGAGGTCTTCGGCATGACAGGTTGGTGGACTAAATTACGCGGCGGACACCTTGGGGGCGGTGGTCTGTTGTTCGACCCGGCGGAAGGGCATGCCGAGCAGCTTGAGCAGCTCGCGAGCTTCGTCATCCGTCTCGGCCGAGGTCACGATCGTGATGTCGAGACCCATGGTTTTCTTCACGTTTTCGACCGTGATCTCCGGGAAGATGGTGAAGTCGGTGACGCCCAGGGTATAATTGCCTTGGCCGTCGAGCTTGGCCGGAACGCCGCGGAAGTCGCGGATCGTCGGGAGCGCCACCGCCAGCAGGCGGTAGAGGAATTCCCACATCGAATGGCCACGAAGGGTCACACTGCAGCCCGTGATCTGGTTCGGCTTCAGTTTGAAATTGGCAATGGCGCGCTTGGTGCGCGACAGAACCGGCTTCTGACCCGCGATCGCCGCCAAGTCGCGGGCGACATCGGCGATCTGGTTCTTGTCGGCCTCGGCATCGATGCCGCTGTTCAGCTTGATCTTCAGGATCCGGGGAACCTGATGCTTGTTCTTGTAGCCGCGGTTCTTCACCAGCTCAGGGGCAACCTGGTCGATGTAAAGTTTCTTGAGAGAGGGAACGTAGCTCATTGAGATGGGCCCGCGATTACCGACCGCAGGCGAGTGAGTGGGTCTGTCGAATGGAAAAGGGATCAGTAACGCAGGCGCGCCAGCCGGGTGGCAAGCGCGCTTTCGCGCAATTGTCAGGCAACCGGCGCCGGTTTCTTCCGCTTGCTCGAGTCGAAGGCCGACTGGAGCATCAGGTTGCTGATGTGAATCGAGCCTTCCCGCTCGGCAATCGTCCCCTGGGGATGCTCCTGCGACTTTTTGAGGTGGCGCTTGATCATGCCGACACCCTCAACCCGAGCTCGGTCTTTGGCGGCGAGAATCTCGAGAATCTTGCCCGTCTTACCCTTCTGGGAACCGGCGATGACGACGACTTGGTCGCCGCGCTTGACGTGAAATTTCTGGGCCATGTTAGAGAACCTCCGGAGCGAGCGAGATGATCTTCATGAAGTTCTTCGCGCGCAGTTCGCGGGCGACAGGTCCGAAGATACGGGTGCCGCGGGGATTGTTGGTCGCGTCGATGATGACGATCGCGTTGGAGTCGAAACGCAGGTAACTGCCGTCCGCCCGACGCACGGGCGCCTTGGTGCGGACGACGACGGCCTTCGCGACTTCACCCTTTTTGACGGTGGCGTCGGCGGTGCTTTCCTTGATATGGACCGTGACTACGTCGCCCACACGGGCGGTCGTGGTCTTCTGACCCATGCGTTGGATGAGAGCGGCTTTGCGGGCACCGGTATTGTCGGCGACCTCGAGAATGGAGCGCAGTTGAATCATGGCAGGCCTCCCCTAATGGTTTTGGTTGTTAAAGGATCAGGCCTTCGCGCCCGGGGCGGGAGCCGCGGGTTCAGTGGCTTTCGTGGTCTTCGTCGGCACCGTGGCGGCAACGTCGGTTTCGCTGATGGCAACACCCTCGGCGACGACAGCCTTGTGCAGGACGGAGACGACGCGCCAGCGCTTGAGGCGGCTGATCGGACGGGTCTCCATGACCTCGACCTTGTCACCCACCTTGGTCTCGTTCTTCTCGTCGTGGACGTGAAGCACGGTCTGGCGATTGACGACCTTGTGGTAAAGCGGATGCGGAGTCTTGTAGGCGACGGTGACCTTGATCGACTTGTCGCCCGAGCGGCTCGAGACGAAGCCGATCTGAGTTTTGCGCTTGGTGCGCTGGCCTGCGGTGGCGGTGGACATAGCGGAAGTAATTATGATTGAGGATCCATGATTTATGATTTTTGCGGCGGACGATTCATGCGGCGGCGGGCGCCTTTCATTAATCATCCATCATAAATCATAAATGGTTATGCGGCTTTCGGGGCTTGGGCCTTCTTCTCGTTCAGGATGGTCTCGAGGCGGGCGATGTCCTTGCGGAGCGTGCGCAACTCGTGGGTCTTTTCCACCTGGCCCGTCTGCTTGCGCAGGCGGAGCTGGAGGAGCTGCTCGCGGATCTCGCGAAGCTTGGTGGTGATCTCGGCGGGCGAGAGTTCGCGGATTTCTTTCGAAGTCATGGCGGAGTCGTGAGGAGGTTTCGCCTTAGGCCGCGGTGCTGTCGCGTTGGATGAAGCGGCAGTGGAACGGAAGCTTGGCGTCGGCGAGGCGGAATGCCTCCCGGGCGATGGTCAGGGGAACGCCGGCCAGCTCGAACAGAACCGCGCCGGGCTTGATCACGGCGACGTAAAACTCGACCGGGCCCTTGCCCTGGCCCATGCGCACTTCAGCGGGCTTCTTGGTCACCGGCTTGTGCGGGAAGATGCGAATCCAGAGTTTGCCCTTGCGCTTCAGGTGGCGCGAGATGGTGACGCGGGCGGCCTCGATCTGCTGGCCCGTCATCGGACCGCGGGTGAGCGACTGGAGACCGAATTCACCGAAGGCGAGTGTGTTGCCGCGCTTGGCATTGCCAGCGCGGGAGCCCTTCATCGATTTGCGGTATTTGGTGCGGGCGGGTGAGATTGCTGCCATGGGAGTGTACTCCTGTTAAGTGGGTGGATCCAAAAACCGGATCAGTTGTTGTCGGCCTCTTTCTTGCAGATCCAGCACTTGACGCCGATCTTGCCGTATACGGTCAGCGCTTCCGCAAAGCCGTAGTCGATGTTCTCGCGGAGCGTGTGCAGTGGCACCCGGCCCCGGCGCTGCCATTCCCGGCGCGCGATGTCGGCGCCGCCGAGGCGACCCGAGCATTGAATACGAATGCCTTCGGCACCGAGCGCCATGGCCATTTCGACGGCCTTCTTCATGGCACGACGGAACGCGATCCGGCGTTCGAGCTGGAGGGCGACGTTCTCCGCCACCAAGGCGGCCTCGATCTCAGGCTTCTTGACCTCCTGGATGTCGAGGAGGATCTCTTTGCCGGTCAGCTTCGCGAGCTCCTCCTTGATCTTCTCGATCTCCTGGCCCTTGCGTCCGATGACGATACCGGGGCGGGCGGTGTAAATCTTGACGCGCACGCGGTTCGAAGCGCGCTCGATGAAGATGCGCGGCACCGAAGCCTGCTTGAGTTTCTCCATCAGCTTGGTGCGGATGAGCTGGTCCTCGGCCAGCAACTTGCCGAAATCTTTCTTGCTGGCATACCAGCGGGACTGCCAGTTGCGGCGGACGGCGAGACGGAAACCGATAGGATTGGTTTTTTGGCCCATGGAAGTGAATTACGAGTTGGTGTTGCCGTCCGAGAGCACAATGCGGATGTGCGACATCTTCTTACGACGGGGCATCGCGGTACCGCGTGCACCAGCCTTGAACCGCTTGAGCACCGGACCGTTCTCGATGATTGCGCTCTTCACCGTCAGGCTGTCAGCCGAGAGGTTGTTGTTGTTCTCGGCGTTCGCGATCGCGCTCTTCAGCGTCTTCACGATCAGCCGGGCAGACTTGCGCGGCACGAGTTGGAGATAGTCGACGGCCTCCGCAGCCTTGCGGCCTTGTATGGTTCGTGCGACTTCGCGCACCTTTTTAGGGGACATGCGCGCGTAGCGGGTGAGAGCTTGAACTTCCATGGTGTGAGTTGGGATTCCGGAGTTAGACTTCGGCGATAGTGGCGTGGCGGAGAGCCGTGCCCTACCCTTTAGTTTTATGCTGAGTTAGGACTTTAGAACTTTGATGCTCGCGACATCGCCCGGGCGGATCGAATGGCTCGGCGCGACACTCGAGATCAGCGCTGCGCTGGATGAGGGACGGATTTCCACGAGGAGAACTTCGGCGATCTCGCGGCCTGCACGAGTGACTCGGCAGACCATACCTTGCCGCAGGCCGGCGTCGAAACCCCGGTTCAGTAGGACGAGATCCGCCGTCGGCGTGGGCTGTACCGCCACCACCCCGGCCGCCGCGGGCGCGACCACCGCCCGAACCGAAATCGGTCCGGCGGCGACCAGGGCCAGCAGGCAGGCAAAAATGAAACGGTGGGACATCGGGAGAGAGACCGGAGAGATTAGATTTCCTTGCGCGTCATGCCGCCGTGACCCTTGAAGATGCGGGTCGGAGAAAACTCGCCGAGCTTGTGGCCCACCATGTTCTCCGTGACGTAGACGGCGATGAACGCCTTTCCGTTGTGCACGCTGAATGTATGGCCGATGAAATCGGGCGTGATCGTCGAACGGCGGGACCAAGTTTGGATCGGCTTTTTGGTGCCCGACTTCGTCGCCTTCTCGATCTTCTCGAGCAGGTGGTAGTCGACGAAGAAACCTTTTTTGATGGAACGTGCCATGGTGCGAAGGGTGCGGCTTACTTCTTATTGCGCGGCTTGCGGCCGTTATGGTGAACGATGATCTGACTATTGGAGAGCTTCGAGCGACGGCGCGTGACGTAACCCTTCGCGAGTTGACCCCAAGGCGAAACAAGATGTTGGCGACCGCCACCACCCTTGGACTTGCCCTGGCCACCACCGTTGGGGTGGTCGACCGGGTTCATCGCCACACCGCGAACGGTCGGGCGAATGCCGAGCCAGCGGCTGCGACCAGCCTTGCCCAGTGACTGCTGATTGTGATCGCCATTGCCGACTTCGCCAATCGTGGCGCGGCACTTGGGGTGCAGCATCCGAAGCTCTCCGGACGGCATCTTCAACGTCGCCTTGCCGTTCTCCACGGCGACCAGCTCGAGGCTGGTGCCGGCGGAGCGAGCGATCTTGGCGCCGCAGCCGGGGACCAACTCCACACAGTGGAGGAGGGTCGACGGCGGGATCAGTTCGAGCGGGAAGTTGTTGCCAACCTTGAAATCGTTCGTCGTCGCCTTGTTCGAGGCGAAGATCGTGTCGCCCACGTTCAAACCTCTGGGAGCAAGGATGTAGCGCTTCTCACCACTCGTATAGGCGATGAGGGCGAGATTCGCCGTCCGGTTGGGATCATACTCGATGGCCTGCACCTTGGCGGGCAGGTCGAGCAGGTCGCGACGGAAATCGATG
>JBEIHL010000110.1:0-7749 GCA_040381375.1 Opitutaceae bacterium | reverse complement strand
GCCGGTCGTGTTCGGATAGCCGAGATAGGAGATCTGCACCGGGGCCAGTCGCCGGGCCAGGAGGGGGAGCCGGTTGAGGCCCGTATGGCCAGCCAGATCGATGATGACATCCGGAGCGTCGGCCTTGATCGCCGCGGCCACCACAGGGGCGGGCTGGCCGACGAAGTTCCGCCAGCCGGCCGCCAGCGTTTTCAGCCGCCGCGACACTGCGTCCTCGCAGAAGTGATCGTGATAAAGCCACACGTCGAATTGCGCCGGATCGAGATGCCGGAGGAGCGGCTCGATGAAATACGCCACGGAGTGGCCGCGCAGGTCGGGCGAAAGGAACGCGACCCGCAGCCGCCGGGCGGGATCGGGCAGACGGCCCGGACCGGAAGGCGCCGGCAGGCCGACCGCCCGGCCGAACTCGCGGTGTTCCTCGAGCATGCGTTCCCGGCTGACTCCGTCGAGGTACTGTAGGGCGAACAACCGGTAGCTGCGCGCCTCATGGTGATCGGGCTGCACGATCAGGAAACGGTCGTATTCGGCCACCGCCTCCGCGATGCGGTGGGTCTGCTGCAGCGCCTGCGCCCGGCCAAACCGGGCCTTCGCAAACTTCGGATCCGCCAACAGCGCGCGCTCGTGGAAGGCCAGCGCCTCGTGCTCGCGGCCGCAGAGGCTGAGGGTCAGGCCATAGTTGTACCAGCTGCTCGCGCGGTCCGGCGCGAGCGTGAGGGCGCGTTCATGACAGGCAATCGCGTCGGCCAGGCGGTTCTGGGTCTTGAGAAAGTAGGCGAGGTTGTCCCAGGCTTCCGTGAGAGCGGGCTCCAGTTCCGCGGCGCGACGCAACTGGCGCTCCGCCTCCGCCGGCCGGTTCGCGGCGAGCAGGGCCAGACCGTAGTGCATCACGCCGGAGGCATGGCGCGGCGACTGCCGGACCGCCTGGCCCAGGAGTTCGATCGCATCGGACACCCGGCCGGACTGGTACGCCACGAGGCCCGAAAGCAGTACGAGTTCGAAATGCTGCGGCGCCACTCCCCGCCCCTGGCGATAGAACGCTTCAGCCTCGGCCAGGCGACCGGCACGGTGATGCGCGAGGCCGGATTGCAGCAAGGACTGTAGCTTGGCCGAGGACACAGGTGTAATTCCCTACGGATACGACCCGGTGACGCGGAAGCTTTAGCCCGACGTCTCACATTCTTTTCAAATGGATCGACAGCAAACGGCAGAACGGATGAACCGGATTGACCGGAGGGATTCTGAGTTTGGCAGACATGATCGGTGCATCCGCTTCCATGGGTTCCTTCATCCTGACCATCCTATCGAAAGATCAGGCCTCAGCTTCGGAATCAGAATAGTCGCTACCAGGCGCAAACCAGCCGAGCTAGTGGTTTTACACTAAAGGCCGGCGTCCCGAGGCCGATTTGAGAGCTGAAGTCTTTCGCGAACTTACGGTTCCGCGAGCCCTCCCTGCCTTGCACTCATGAATACCAACGCCTTAGCGCCATCTTTGATCCGGGCGGCGCCGTACGCCGAGGATGAGATCAAAAGCCGCATCCTGGCGTGCCCCAAGCTGGCGTCGCTGCAGAGCATCAATCGGACGCTGGGCAAACTTGTTCGTTCCGATCACACGCTCAATTCGCAGATCGCCGAGGTGATCCGTCGCGACCCGTCGCTAGCCGCCCGCCTGCTCCGGATGGTGAACTCGGTCTACTTCGGCCTTTCCACCCGGGTGAACAGCATCGAGGAAGCCGTGTTCTTTCTCGGCCAGCGCCAGATCCGCGAACTCGCGATGGCGACACCCGTGATCGACGAGCTCGAGCAGCTGCAGACTCGCTCCACCGCCGCGCTGCCTTGGAAGGACCTGTGGACGCACAGCATCGCGACCGCCATGCTCGGCCGGGAGATCTTCGCGGCGACGCCGCTCGGCGTGGACGATGACACCGACTACCTGACCGGACTGCTTCACAACGTGGGGAAGATCGTCATGGCCTGCGCCTTTCCCGACGAAGCACGCGCGCTCGTGACAATGCCCGCCGCGGATCCGGCGGCGTTCTGCCAGCTCGAACGCGACCTGATCGGATGGGATCACGGCCAGATCGGCGCACACTACCTGGCCCGGCAACAACTCTCGGAGGAGATCGTGTTCGCGGTGCAGTATCACAACGATCCCGCGGCCGCGCCGCGGCACCAGAACTTCGCCGCCGCGGTTCAGATCGCCGACCACGTCGTCCGGCACAGCGGCATCACCGGCGGCTTCGAGCCGATCGACCCGGTCGCCGCCGACGCATGGCTCGCGTTGCCCGGCTGGAGCGTGCTCTTCGGCAACGACGACGCGGCTGCCGAAAAGGGCCGGGCCGCCATCGCCAAGTCCCTCCCCCGCCTGCCGCTGATGCTGCAGGGCCTGCTGTGATTCGGCCCCGGGAACCCGTGGCGCTTAGCCCCGACTCAAGCCTGCAACCGTCGAACCGATACTAACCTATACCATGTCCGTCGTCATCAGCGAGCCGATCGCCGGCTCGGACAAAAAATCACTCTGCCTAGCCTGGCTCGGCGCCTGGGAAGCCAGCGCCGACGCGGCCTATTGTCGCGACCTGCAGGGCCGCCTGCTCGCCGCCAATGTGGCGTTCGCCCGGAAATTCGGCCGTTCGACCACGGCGATGCACGAGACGCTGATGTCGGACTTCGTCCACTCGGAGGACGTCGCCTCCCTCCACGCCACCACCGCCGAACTCAACCGTCCGCCGCACCGCGCGGTGGCGGAACATCGCTGGCTGACGCCGCAGGGCGTGCGCTGGTTCGGCTGGGAGGAGACCGCCCTTCTGGATGATGCGGGCGCGATCGTGGCGATCCGCGCCATCGGCCGCGACATCACCCGCCAGCGCCTGGCGGAGGAGCAGTTTTACCGCCTTTCCCGCGCCGTCGAACAATCGCCGGTGTCGATCGTCATCACCGACCCCGACGGCCGCGCGCAGTATGTCAATTCCAAGTACACCGAAGTCAGCGGGCATACGTTGGAGGACATCCTCGATCGTGAGATCGAAGTGCTTCGCAACGGCCATCCGGACGCAGCCTCGTTCGACAATCTCTGGGCCACCGTGCGGGCGGGCGGCGAATGGCGGGGCGAGCTGCCGATCACGCGTCCGGACGGTTCCACGGTGTGGGAATCGGTGAAGGTCTCCTGCCTGCGCAGCCCGAACGGCGAGATCACCAATTACCTCTGCCTGCGCGAGGACGTCTCCGAGCGCAAGAAGCTCGAGCACGAACTCCGGCAGGCGCAGAAGATGGAGAGCCTCGGCACGCTCGCCGGCGGCATCGCCCACGATTTCAACAACCTGCTGGCCATCATCAATGGCTACGCCGAGTTCTGCCAGATGGGTCCGCAGGAACCCGCCGTCCTCCAGAAGAGCCTCCGGGAAATCCATCGCGCCGCGATGCGCGCCAGCGGACTGGTCCGACAGATTCTCACGTTCAGTCGCAAGCAAGAGGTGCATTTCGCGCCCTTCGACCTGAATCAGCTCGCGCGCGATCTCGTGCACCTGCTGTCGGAGACGTTTCCGCGCACCGTCTCGCTCCAACTCGAATTGTTCGACCGGCTGCCGCCCCTGCTCGCGGACCAGAATCAGATGCAGCAGATTGTGCTCAATCTCTGCGTGAACGCGCGCGACGCCATGCCGACGGGCGGCATGATCAAGCTCTCGACGCGCACGATCGCCGGCGCGTCGCTGCGGAAACTCGGCGCCGATCCCGCCCGCAACTACGCCTGGCTGACCGTGACCGACACCGGGTGCGGCATGAGTCCCGAGGTCCGGCAACGGATCTTCGAGCCATTCTTCACCACCAAAGGAGTCAACCATGGCACGGGCCTCGGTCTCGCCGTCGTCTACGGCATCGTGGTCGCGCACCAGGGGTTCATCGACGTCGAGAGCAAGGTCGGCGTCGGAAGTTCGTTCCACGTCTACCTCCCGCTTGCGCCCGCCACGGCCGTGATCGCGGACGTGGCGACGAACAGCGAATTTCCCGGCGGCACCGAGTCCCTGCTGATCGTAGACGACGAGGAATCGCTCCGCTCCCTGCTGGCCGCGTCGCTGAGCCAGAAAGGCTACCACGCCCTCACCGCCGCGTCCGGCATCGAGGCGATCGAGTTGATCAGCGACCCCACGCGTCCGCTCGACGCCGTGCTGCTCGACCTCAACATGCCCGGCGCCACCGGCTTCGATGTGATGAAGATCATCCGCCTGTGCCGGCCCAACCTTCCCGTGATCGTCATCAGCGGACACCTGACGTCCGCGGTCCGGACCGAGTTCGAACGCCTCGGGCAAAGCCAGTTCGTCGAGAAGCCCTACAAGCTGGACGAACTGGGCCGGAACCTGCGCCAGTTGCTAGATCGCAAGTGACCGGCCGGGCGGCGCCAGCCGGCGTTCCGCCCTGGCCCGAAGATTTCACATCTCAAAGATGTGAAACCTTCGCCCTTTGGGCCGACTGCGTCGGGGCCAACCGCGACAAAGTCGCTTCGCTCAGCGAGCGGACGAACATTTCCCTGAAAACGTCCCCCGAACCAGGAAATGTTCGGGCTGGGGTCTGCACCGGAACCGGACCCAGAAGTTCTCTTCAGAGGC
Organism: Opitutaceae bacterium; assembly: GCA_040381375.1. Taxonomy (GTDB): domain Bacteria; phylum Verrucomicrobiota; class Verrucomicrobiia; order Opitutales; family Opitutaceae; genus ER46. The sequence continues at coordinate 3,151 of JBEIHL010000110.1, read as the reverse complement.
CGGACGGCGTGCCGATATAGAAGCGGGCATACTCAGGACCATCCATTAACATGGAACGTCTTTTACGAAATGAATCACCGCGAACCACCGCTGTCGCCAGCGGACACGCACGGGAAGAGGCTGGTCCTCCTCCTGGGGCTGCTGCTGGCGTTGGCGTCAACGGGGGGCCAGGCACAGACACGCTCGTATTCAATCAGACTCGTACTGCAACACACCGAAGCCACTACGTACCTTCTCGCCACGGGCGCTCCGCCCCTGCGCTTTCAGGAAGCCGCGCTGCCGCTGCATCCGGCACCGTCGGCTCCCGCTCCAGCCACCACGCCGGCGCTCACCCCGACTCCGGAGGTCACGACTCCTGCTCCCACCGAGGAAACTGCACCGGCTACGGTTGTGATCACGGACCCGGCCATCCCCGGCTCGTCCACGCCCGTCCCACCGGCCGACCCGGAAACTTCAACGGCTCCCGCGAAGACGCCCGCGCCCATCCTGCCGGATGACGCCCGTCCGCCGATCCGCGCCGAGGACTTCCTGCCTTACTTCCAAGTTCCAGGCACCGCCAAGACGCCCGCTGACGTGACGTTGCTCGTCCCAGTCCCGACAGCGCCACCCGCGCCCGCCGCGCCCGCCGCCCTGCCTCCCAGTTCCGCCACCTACACGCAGTCTCCGAAATGATCCGCCGATCCCGCGCGCTCCTCCCGTCAACGTCTGGCCAGGCCTGGCTCGTTCTCGCCTGCCTTGCGCTCGGGTCGCGCGCGGCCGGCGATCCTTCGGCCCAACCTCCGGCAGCCCCCGCTGCGGCCACGACGGCGTCCGCCGCTCCGGCTTCGGCTCCCGCTCCCGCTTCGCCTCCGGCCAAGGCGGCCGCGTCGGCGCCGACGCCGGCGGCCGCCGACACGCGTCCCAATCACGACGAGATCCAGAGTCTGCTCAAACTCGGAGCCAACCTGAGTGAACGGGAGGACTATCCGTCGGCCGAGATCGCCTTCCGCCAGGTGCTCAACTCGCTTGGCGCGACCGACGCCGAAAACAAGACGGCCCTGCTCGCCCTGGCCCACATTCACCGGCGGCAAGGGGCCTTGCCCAAGGCCGCGGCGATCTACGAGCGCTACCTCAAGGAGTATCCCGGCGACGAGCGCACGCCCGACGCGCTGCTGAACCTCGGCCGCACGCTGCGCGACCTCGGCACGCCCAAGCTCGCGATCGCCCGGTTCTACAACGTCATCAACTCGACGATGAAACTTCCCGGCGACGGCTTCGAACACTATCAGGTGCTCGCCCGCACCGCGCAGTTCGAGATCGCGGAGACGCACTTCCTGTCGGGCAACTTCGCCGAGGCGGGGAAATTTTTCGCCCGCCTCAGCCTGCTCGACCTGGCGCCGATCGACCGGGCGCGCGCGCAATTCAAGTCCGGATACGCGCTCCGGCTGCAGGGCGACATCGAGGGCGCGGTGCGGACGCTCCGCTCGTTTCTCGAGCAATGGCCACAGGATGAGAACGTGCCCGAAGCGCGCTACCTGCTCGCGATCTCGCTGCGCGAACTGAATCGCACGCAGGAGGCCTTCGCCGCCACCCTCGACCTTCTGCGCACGGAGAAGTCGCGGATCGAGGCCGACCCGAAGCGCTGGGCGTACTGGCAGCGCCGGACCGGCAATCAACTGGCCAATGATTTCTTCGAAACGGGCGACACCCTGAACGCCCGCGCCATCTACGCGAGTCTGCTGGAACTCTCGGCCGAACCGGCCTGGCGGCTGCCCCTCACGTACCAGCTCGGCCTTTGCTACGAACGCCTCGGGGTGACGGACAAGGCGCGGGCCTCGTACAAGGCCGTCATCGACGCCGCCGGCCCCACCCCGCCCGATGACTTCCGCGAACTCGTCACCATGGCGAAGTGGCGCATCGAGCATATCGAGTGGCGTGGCGACGTGACCCGCCAGGTAACGAACTTTTTCGATTCCAACGAAAGCAAGTCCGCCGCAGCGTCGCCGGAAGTGTCCGCCACCCGAACCGCCGCCGCGCTCCCATGACCCAGTTCGAAGCCATCCGCGACCACCAGCAGCTCTGCGACGAAATCCATCAGTGCGTCCTGGAGGAAAACCGCTTTCTGCGGCAGCACCAGCGCGTGCCGGATGCCACCTTGCTGGACCGCAAGCGCGAATTGCTGGCCCGACTCGACACGACGCTCGGCGCGCTCCGCGCCGTACCCGCGGCCTCCGCGCGTGATCCCCAGCTGCGCGCCCAGTTGGAAAATACCCGCGCCCGTATCCTGCAGATCCTCCAGCTCGACAAGGAAAACGAGCAACTGCTCCTGCGCTGCAGCCTCGCCGCCAACCGGCCCGCCGACACCGCCGCCCCGACCGCCTCGGTGTCGATGCTGCAGAAGATCTACGCCCGCTGCTCGTAAACGGGCGCGCCCTCCGAGAGGGTCAGGCCGTTACATGTTGCAGCGGTTGCAACATCTAACGGCCTGACCCTTTCCTGGATCCCCCATGAAAACCCCGTTTCCGACTCGAACGTCAGGCGCCGGCCTGTTGCTCCTCGTCGTCGCCCTGCTGCGGCCCGCCCTGACCGCGGCCATTCCCCCGCCACCGCCCGAGGTCGCCGAGGCGGTCAGACAGTGGCTCGCCGACCCGACCACGAAGGCGCCGGGCATCGCGGTGGCGGCCGTCAACGCCTCGGGATTCCTCTGGAGCGGCGCATTCGGCCTGGCCGACGTCGCGCAAAAACGACCGGCCACCCCTGCGACGCGCTGGCAGATGGCCTCCATCACCAAGGTTTACACGACGCTGGTGCTCGCCCAGCTGGCCCACGAAGGCCGGATCGAACTCGACGCGCCGCTCACGCGCTACCTTCCGGAATTCCAACCCCGCTTTCCCGAGCCGGGCGCACCGCTGCTCACGCTGCGCCGCCTGGCGGACCATACTTCCGGTTTCACCAACGGCTGGGGCGAGCCCAATCACTCCTCTTCGCTCGCGCAACTGCTCGCCTGGATCCGTGCGGCCGGGCTGACGGCGCAACCGGGATTGCAGTATCATTATTCGAATACCGGATTCTCGTTGCTGGGCGGGGCGATGGAGCGCGCAACCGGCCAGCCTTACGCCGACTTGCTGCGCGACCGCGTCCTGCGCCCGCTGCACCTCGACGCGAGCGGCCT
>JBEIHL010000109.1:0-7752 GCA_040381375.1 Opitutaceae bacterium | reverse complement strand
GGTCCATTCCGCCAACGAATCGTTTTTTCGCACCTTCAAGGTGGCGGCGGCGGGCACCAAGGGTCGCTCGATTTTCGAGCTCGATCATGGATCGTGGGACATTCCGCGGCTACGCCACCTGCTCGAGGACATCATTCCCCGCAACAGCGTCTTCACCGACTTCGACGTCACCCACGAGTTTCCCCGGATTGGCCGCCGAAGCCTGCTGCTTAATGCCTGCGTGTTGAAAACTCCCACCGGGCGGGCGAAGGAGATCCTGCTCGGCATCCATGACGACACCGAACGCCGGGTGGCAGACGAGGCGGTGCGCGTGAGCGAGGAGCGGTACCGCTCGCTGTTCAATTCCATCGACGATGGCTTTTGCATCATCGAGGTGCAGTTCGACGCCAAGGGCCGTCCGATCGACTACCTCTTCGTGGAGACGAATCCGGCCTTCTCCGCGCAGACCGGCATCCAGAATGCGGTGGGCCGAAAAATCTCCGAGTTCGCTCCCGCGCTCGAGTCGTACTGGCTGGAACTGTACGGTGAAGTCGCCGTGACGGGGCGGCCCCAGCGGTGCGAAAACGAGGCCAAGGATCTGGGGCGCTGGTTTAGCGTGTATGCATTTCGCATCGGCGGATTGGAAAGCCGGCGCATCGCGGTGATCCTGCGCGACGTCACCGAAAAGCGGCAGGCCCGGGCCGCCCTCTACGCCGCGAAGGCGAAGCTGGCCAACCGGGCCGAGCGGCTCGAAACCGCCGTCGCCGCCCGCACGACGCAACTGACCGCCACCAACGTCGAGTTGAAACGCGCCGTTCGCGAGGCGCGGGAGATGCAGGAGAAACACCGGCTACTGACGCATAAATTCATTTCCGCCCAAGAGGAACAGCGCCGCTCCATCAGCCGCGACCTGCATGACCAGGTCGTGCAGACGCTGGTCGGCATCAGCGTCGAGCTGTCCGCGCTGCGCCACGCCTCGTCCAAAGTAAGTCCGGTCCTGATTGCGCGCATCGCCCGCACCCAGAGCATGGTGGAGAAATCCGTGAACATCGTGCACCGCTTCGCGCGCGAGCTGCGGCCGGCGGTCCTCGATGACCTCGGTTTGATCCCCGCCCTGCACGCCTACTGCACGAATCTCACCGAAGGGAAGAAGTTCAAGGTTCAACTGACGCTCTTTGCCGGTGTCGAAGAGCTGCCCGAGTTGGAGCGCACCGCCCTTTTCCGCGTTGCGCAGGAAGCCCTCGCCAACGTGGGTCGTCACGCCAAGGCGACTGAGGTCAAGGTGAACATCAGGGAGATTCCCGGCGCGGTGCGGATGGAGATCAGCGACAACGGCCGCGCCTTCGACGTCGCACAGGTCTTTGGCAGCAAAAACCCCAAGCGCCTGGGCCTGGTCGGCATGAAGGAGCGGATGGAAATGGTCGGGGGCACTCTGAACATCATGTCCGCACCAGGCACCGGCACCACGGTCCAAGCCGACCTTCCCTTCACTCCACCCGCCCCCCCAACCGTGATCCCATGAAAAAAATCAAAGTTCTGATGGTCGAGGACCACGCCGTCGTGCGGCAGGGCCTCTGCTGCCTGCTCACCTCCGACGGCCACTTCGAAATCATCGGTCAGGCCCGCACCGGCCGGGAGGCCGTGGAGCTGGCTGCGACGCTGAACCCCGAAATCATCCTCATGGATATCGCGATGCCGCTGCTCAACGGCCTCGAGGCGACGCGGCAGATTCTCGCCGCCAATCCCGCCGCGCGCGTCATCATCCTTTCCGCCCACAGCGACGACGTCTACGTCGAGCGGATGAGCAGGGCGGGCGTCGCGGGCTTCCTCGAAAAGCAGTCTTCGGCCGAGGTGCTGACCAAGGCGATTCAAACCATCGCGGCCGGCGGTTCTTACTTCAGCCCCAACATCGCCAAGCGCCTGCGCGAGAATCAGGAGCAGGCCATCGCGCGCGATGGGTTGCCGAAGGCGGGCGGCACGCGCCTCACCTCCCGCGAAACCGAAGTGCTCCAGCTCGTGGCCGAAGGTCACGCGAACAAACGGGTCGCCGCGACCCTCGGCATCAGCATCAAAACGGTCGAGAAGCACCGGCAGCACCTGATGGACAAGCTCAACATTCACGAAACGGCCGGCCTCACCCGCTACGCCATTGCCCAGGGCATTGTCGAAAGCCGCGTCAATCTGACTGTGACGTAACGGCAAAAGCGGCAAGAGGCGTCGCCGCTGCACCCGATGCGGAAAGGCGGGCGTCAGGCGCAGATGCGCGTGATACCCGGACCGGGCCGGACGGGCTCGAACCAGGCCACCGGCCGCGCCCCCGGGTCAAACTCGGGGCAGGCTTCGGCGAGCAGCTTGCGCAAGGTGACTCGCGCCCGGGCGATCCGACTCTTCACGGTGCCGACGCTGATGCCGGTCTCGCGCGCGATCTCGATATAAGACCGGTTCAGCGTATTGCGCAGGTTCAGAATGCGACGCGGGCGTTCGCCGAGCCGCGCCATGCACTCACTGACGAGCCGCGCGAACTCCTCCGTGACCGCCTCGCGCATCGGGTCGGGCGCATCCGAGTGGACCAGTTCCGCAAACGTAGCCGGGTTGTTCTGGTTGAAGGCCGCGTCGAGCGACACACTCACGTGCCGGCGCCGCCGGTGGAAATACCAATAGCGATTGCGCGCCAGATTGAGCGCGATGCGATGCAGCCAGGTGGCCAGCGAGGAGTCGCCGCGAAACGCCAGCAGCCCGCGGTGCGCGCGAATGAAGGTGTCCTGCGTGATCTCCTCCGCGTCCGCGTGATTCTTCAGGAAGGAAAGCGCGAGGGTGTGAATCGGCCCCCGATGCACCGACATGATTTCCGCAAAGGCATCCGTATCGCCGCCGAGGAAGCGCTGCACGCGCGCGGCGTCGTCCGCCGCCTGCTGCCGCGCGAGTGCGGACCGCGCCCCGCGTTCGGGACGATCCGGTTCAGCTTGAAGGGCGCAAAGGCCATCTGGAGCTATCATCCGTCCAGCATACCGGCGCGGCCCACGAGCGAAAATGGGGTGATGCCCTACGCTGAGACCTGGTCGTTTCCTCTCGGCCGAGGGGCGCATGGCAGACCGCGGTGAACCAAAGCCGCTGAAGTGGGTCAGTGCCCCATACCGCGGCAGGTAGGCCGCAGGTAGAATGCGCCCTCAGAATTATGAAAACAACCAATGTATCCGCCCTGCTGTTACTCCTATCAAGCCCGTTGGCGCTGTTCGCTACGCCGGACAACGACCGCCGGATCGAGACCGCCGCCAAGGAATCCTACAACTATCGCACCGTCCTCGAGGACACGGTCACGGTAAAGGCCAGCGACGGCATCGTCACGCTCACCGGCAAGGTGAAGGACAAGGGCGACAAAGCCCTCGCCGAAGACACCGTGGAAAGTCTCCCGGGCGTCACCCGCGTCAAAAACGAAATCAAGGTCGAGTCCAGTCATCCCGAGAAATCGGACGGCTGGATCGCCTGGAAAATCCGCAGCCGTCTGCTCGTGAAGGGCAACGTCAGCGCCACCGCCACCAAGGTCGCGGTGGTCGACGGGGTCGTGACGCTGACCGGCCACGCCGACAATGAAGCGCAGAAGACGCTCACCGAGGTTTACGCCAAGGAAATCGACGGCGTGAAGTCGGTGCAAAACGAGATCGTCGTCATGGAAAAGCCGGCCACGGGCGAAACGCTCGCCGAGAAGATCGACGACGCCTCGATCACCACGCAGGTGAAGTACGCGCTGCTCACCCACAAGGGCACGAGCGCGCTCAAGACCAAGCTGGACACGCAGGACGGCGTGGTCGTCGTCACCGGCGTCGCCCGCTCCGATGCCGAAAAGGCGCTCGTCTCCAAACTCGCGCAGGACGTGCGCGGCGTGAAGTCCGTCACGAACAACATGAACGTGAAGAACTGACCCTGAGCTCTGGACATCCCGCCGCGTTTGCGACCCACCGCGCGGCGGGACCGCTCCAGCCTCGAGCACTCGCCAATCCCAACTCCTCCACTCCCATGCTCAGCTACGCTGTCGTATTTCTCCTCGTCGCCCTCATCGCGGGCGTCCTCGGCTTCGGCGTCATCTCCGGCACCGCCGCCATGATCGCCAAGGTGCTCTTCGTGCTCTTCCTCGTGTTCTTCCTCATCTCCCTCTTCACGAGCCGGCGAACCTGAGCGCGGTGATCGCCTCGTCGTCCTTCCACTCGCAATTCCCATTTCCATGAAACCCACCCGAAACGACAACAAGTCTCCCGCCGACCTGCTCGACGATCTGCGCTCCCTCGTATCGGAAGCGGAGAAGCTGATGACCGACTCGGTCGTCGCGCCGACGGAAGAAGCCGTCAACTCGCTGCGCGAGCGCTTCAAGTCCACGCAGGCCCGCCTCGCGGACGTCTACGCCGATACCAAGCGGCAGGTCGTCGCCGGCGCGCACTACACCGACGAGACCATTCGCGCGCATCCGTACCCGGCGCTGGCCGTCGCCGTTGGCGTCGGCGCCCTGCTCGGCGTGCTCATCGGTCGCCGCTGCAACCGCTAGCCTCCCTGCATCACTCCCAGGCTTCGGGACGCTTCTTCCATCGCCCTGGGAACGCCGAGCTCAAACTCGGCATCGGTATCGCACCCGCCATGGGCCGAGCTGGAGCTCGGCGCTCCCCGGGGGAAACGACAAACGCCTTTCCATCACCCGGTCGCTTCCGCATCCTGGCCTCCACCATGCGCGCCGTCCCCGCCTGCTCCGCCCTTCTTGCCACGTTTCTGCTCGCCGGACTTTCCGCGGTGCGCAGCGCCGAGCCGGCCGAACGCTTCAGCTTCGTCGCCCTCGGTTGCATGCCGTACGGCGAGGCCAACTTTCCGGCCTTCGAGCGGCTCCTGAGCGAGATCAGCCGGCAGCGACCCGCGTTCACCGTGCACTGCGGTGACACCAAGCCCGGCAGCGAGGCACCGACCGAGGCGTTCCTCGTTCGCATGAAGGATTGGTTCAACCGGATCGACGGCGCCGTGATGTACACGCCGGGTGACAACGAGTGGACCGACGTCCATCGCAACGGCGCCGATCCGCTGGTCTGGCTCGGCAAGGTGCGCGCGACCTACTTCGCCGAGGAACGCAGCCTCGGCCGGAACCCGGTCCCGCTCGTCACCCAGCGCCGCGACCCCGCCCATGCGCAGTTCGTCGAGAACGCCCGCTGGACGCGGGGCGGCGTGGTGTTCGCAACCGTCCATGTTGTCGGCAGCAACAACAACCTCTCGCCCAACCTCCCGGGGGCGATGGACGAATTCCGCGCCCGCGATGCCGCGAACTCGGCATGGATCCGCGCGACCTTCGCCGAGGCGCGTGCGACGGAGGCCCCGGGCGTCGCGTTGTTTTTCCAGGCCGAGCCGATCAACGCCGTCGCGGCGGCCGTGCGCGCGCAACGTGAGTCGGGCTTCACCAACTTTCTGGCGACGATCGAGGCCGAGGCCCGCGCCTTCGCGAAACCCGTGTTGCTGGTGCACGCCGACGAACACCGCTATCGCCTCGAACCGAAGGTGTCGTTTGCGAACGGCGCCGGCCCGATCGAGAACGTCACGCGGCTCGAAACCTTCGGCGCGAACGACCTGCATGCCGTGCTCGTGACCGTCGATCCCGCGTCGCCCCAGGTCTTTCTCGCCGGCCCGCTGATCGTGCCCTCGAATGCCCTGCCCGCGCTGCCCCGCGCGAAGCAGGCGCCGGCCGCCAAGAAGAAATGACGGAGGGGGCTGGTTTGGCGGGCGGGGCTTTACGCCCCGAACGAAGGTGAGGTCGATCGTTCGGTCGGGGCGTGAAGCCCGTCCCACCGCTGGAATCCCACCCCGACGGGCCGCGCACGCGAAACTCGTTGGCTGGCCGCAAAAACACCCGATACTTCCGTTACCGCCCGCCGTCCTCTCCCCGAACTCCCCATGGCCAACCCCGTCGAAACGTCGCCAACTCGCGGGCTCACCCTCGCGTTCGCGCTCGTCTTCGCCGTCGCCACCGCCGCCGCCCTCGCCTTTGGCCGGCAAACCGGACTGTTCGTCTTTCCCGCGCTCGCCGGCCTGACCGCCTGGACGCTGCTGGTCGCCGTCTGCACCGTGATGCCTCCCCTGCCGCTGCGCCTGCGCGGCGTGATAGCCGCGGTCGGAACCCTGGCGGTCATCGCGATTTCCGCCTCCCCCTACCTGGCTCGAACCGCGCTTCACCCGGGCGCCACCGAAGCGGTGCTGCAACTCGCGACCGTCGCGGCCGCGATCCTCGCGTTCGGCTGCCATTTCCTCGCAACCTATGGCGCCCACGTCGCGCGCGACACCCCGGCCGCCGTGCCGGATGCGCTCGTCCCGTTCGCCCGCCTGCTCGCCGCCGCCCACGCGCTGTTGGTCGCCGCGCTACTCGTCCGGCTCTACGCCCAGCGCAACGCGCTCGAACCCGTGGCGGTGACCTTCCAGGTCGCCACGAGCCTGCTGATCGCCGAGACACTGCTGCACTCGCTCGCGCGGCTGTATCAGCCGGCGCGCCTGCGGGCGGCCGATGCCGCCTTCGGCCGCAGCGTGCTGCTGCCCGCGCTGTTCGGGGAGCGCGGCCCGCTGCGCTCGCTTGGCGCCACGCTGGAGAAGACTTTCGGTGTCCGGCTCGGCGACACCTGGCTCGTCGGACTCGCCCGGCAGCTCGCCGCCCCGCTCGTGCTGCTCGGCCTCCTCGGCGTCTGGTTGTCCACCGCCGTCACGCGCGTGCCGGTCGACAGCCGCGGCGTGCTCGTGCAGCGGGGCGCGTTCGCCCCCAAGGCGCGGCCGCCGGGGCTCCACCTGCACGCCCCGTGGCCCTGGGCGCGGCTGGTCGTCGTCCCCACGGAACGAATACGCGAGGTCTCGCTCGGCTTCGAGCGTGACCTGGCCGGACCCGTGCTCTGGACCGAGAAACATTTCGAAGGCGAACAGAACCTGCTCGTCGGCCAGGGCGAAGAGCTGCTCACCATCAACGTCCCGGTCCACTATCGCGTCCGCGATGCCGTCGCCTTCCTGAGCCGGGCCGGCGATCCCGCCGCCGCGCTCGAGGCGTTGGGCTACCGCGAACTGCTCGCGCTCACGGCCTCCCACACTGCGTTCGGCTTCATGACCACCGATCGCGGCGAAATCACGGCGAAGCTTCAGGCCGGGCTGCAGGCGGCGGTCGACCGGCTCGGGTTCGGCCTCGAGATCGTTTTCGTCGGGCTCAAGGACGTACATCCGCCGGTGCCCGTCGCCCCGGCCTACCAGGAGGTGATCAGCGCCGAGGAACAGCGCGCCGCCCTGGCGGACAACGCCCGCACCTACGCCGTTCAAGCCACGGCCGCCGCTCACGTCAGCGTCACCCAGATCCGCCTGCAGGCCCAGTCCGCCGCCACCGAGCGCCGCAGCCGCGCCGCGGGCGAGGCCGCGCGCTTCCTCGCCCCGCTCGCCGCCTACCGCGCCGAGCCGGGCGTGTTCACCACCCGCCGCCGGCTCGAGACCCTCGAGGCCGCCCTCGGCGAGGTCCGGCAGCTCGTCCTCATCCCCCCGCAGTTGCGGGGGCGGGCGAATATCTTTCTGGGCTTCGACCCGGCGAATCCGGGAGTGGGCGCGCCCGCGCGGTGAGTCGTCATGAAGTGCGCTCACAAAACTCCGCCTGCCGACTCCCCCCTGGGAGCGCGGGCCCGACCCCCCCCCCGGGGCAGAAGACCGGGCGGGGCGGGCCCCCGCCCCCGCCCAAAACACCCCGACCCCCTACACCCGCACACAAAAAACACCCCGCACCAAAACCGC
>JBEIHL010000108.1:0-7763 GCA_040381375.1 Opitutaceae bacterium | reverse complement strand
CAACCCGCTTAGCGTCAGATTAGTCCGAATGAAGCTATCCGTCGTCATTACCTGCTACAACGAGGCCAAAACGATTCGCACTATCGTCGATAGCGTGCGCTCGGCCCCGGTGGCGGACAATGAGATCATCATCGTCGACGACTGTTCGCGCGACGGCACGCGCGACCTCTTGCGCACGCAGATCGCACCGCTGGTGGACAAGATCATTTACCACGAGGTCAACCAGGGGAAGGGCGCCGCGCTCCGCACCGGATTCGCGGCGGCGACGGGCGATGCCGTGATCGTCCAGGACGCCGACCTCGAATACGATCCGCAGGAATACCCGCGGCTCCTTCAACCGATCATCGAGGGCCGCGCCGACGTCGTGTTCGGTTCGCGCTTCCAGGGCGGCCAGCCCCACCGCGTCGTCTATTTCTGGCACATGGTCGGCAACAAGCTGCTGACGCTGCTCTCGAACATGGCGACCAACATCAATCTCACCGACATGGAAACCTGCTACAAGGTGTTCCGCCGCGAGGTGATTCAGAAGATCAAGATCGAGGAGAACCGGTTCGGCTTCGAGCCCGAGATCACCGCCAAGGTGGCGAAGCTGGAGGTCGTCATCTTCGAGGTCGGCATCAGTTACTACGGCCGCACCTACGCCGAAGGGAAGAAGATCGGCTGGCGCGACGGGTTTCGCGCCCTCTGGGCGATCTTCAAGTACAACTTCCTGCGCTGACGGAGCCGGCCGGGCGGGCGGCGCACGTAAATGACGTGTCAACCTGCGTTTCCCGGCGATTTCCTTGCTCCCTTCGCCCGCGAAAATCCGTGGTGTAGGAGCGGCTTTACGCCGCGACCCGCTGCCATCCTGGCACGCCTCCGTCGCGGCCTGAAACCGCTACATTCCATCTCCATTTCGCTTTCGTCCCTTGGCTGGTCGGCGTCCAGACATTCGACCACGGATTTCACGGATAACACCGATGCAAAAACTTCTTCATCCGTGCCCATCGGTGTGATCTGTGGTTAAAGTCTCAGAGCGTGACGCGATTGGTATTCCAGTGATGACCGTCCCGGCATGAATCCTTCGTCCCCTCGCACTCCTCTCCTCTTCGGACTGGCGGCGATCGTGACGTGCCTGGGCTTCGCGGCGTTCACCGGGCACATGTGGGAGGACTACTTCATCACCTTTCGCGCCAGCCTGAACCTCGCCACGGGCAACGGCCTGGTCTTCCAGCCGGGCGAACGCGTGCACACGTTCACCTCGCCGCTCGGCACCCTGCTCCCCGCCTTGTTCGCACTCGGCGGCGGCGAGGACGTCGCGATCCGCGCGCTCTGGCTGCTGCGGGTGGCAAGCGCCCTCACGCTCGGCGCGGCGCTCTGGCTCGCCCTGCGGGCATTGCAACGCGACGGGCTCGTCACGATCGCTCTCGTGGCCATCGGCCTCGGCTGGGTGCTCGATCCGAAGATCGTGGATTTCTCGATGAACGGGATGGAGACCGCGTTCATGGTCTTCTTCGTCACGTTTACCTGGCACGTCTTCGCCTCGGGCGCGCGACTCTGGCCGTGCGCGCTGGCGTGCACCGGACTGCAGTGGACGCGGCCCGACGGCTGCTTGTTCTTCGCCGTGCTCGCCCTCGCGTGGATGATCTTCAGCGCCAGAGGCGCCGGCTTCGATTGGCGGGGGCGAATCACCCGGGTGCTCAGCGCCATCGCTCTCGGGATCGTGATGTACCTGCCCTGGTTTGTTTTCGCCTGGTGGTACTACGGCTCGCCGATCCCGCACACGATTCTGGCCAAGGCCGAGCACCTGACGCTCGTCGAGTCGGCCGGCAAACTCGCCCTTTATCCGTGGCGGCTGCTCTTCGGCGACGTGCCGCTGCACCATGTGTTTCGTCCGGCGTACTTCTTCCTCGGTGGCTGGCCGGAAACCCTCGCCTGGCCGGCGCGGGTGCTCGCGGTCGGGGCCGCCCTCGCCTGGGTCTGGCCGCGTCTCGCGCCGGCGGGACGGATCGCGTCGTTCGCCTTTTTCCTCGGCGGCTTCTACGTCACCTACATTCCGCCCTTCCCGTGGTACTACCCTGCCTGGCAGACCCTCGGCTGGATCACCTGGGCCTACCTGCTCCACGCGCTCTGGCAGGCGCGACCCGGCGCCGCGTGGGCCGCCGCGCTGCCGCAGCCGGTGAGCCGCATCAGCGCCGCGCTGATCGTCGTACTGCAGGCCGCGTTGTTTGTTTGCGTCGCCTGGCAGATGCGCACGCAGCAGGCGCTGATTGAGAACGGACATCGTCGTGAGATCGGCTTGTGGCTGCGCGCGCAGGCCGCGCCGGGCGACACGGTGTTCCTCGAACCGCTCGGCTACATCGGCTATTTCTCGGGGCTGAAGATGCTGGATTTTCCCGGGCTCTCCTCCCCGGAAGTGGTCGCCGCCCGCAAGGCGGGCCATCGCAGCTACGCCCAGGTGATCGCGGCGCTGAAACCCAAGTGGGTCGTGCTCCGCCCGGTCGAAGGCCAGCGGGTGTTCGGCGAGATTCCCGGGCTGCGGACCACGTATGAATTTGCCCGTGTCTTCGATACGCGGGGCGCGATCGATGCGATTCCCGTGCTGCCCGGACGCGGCTATCTGAATTTCGACGCGATCTTCCTCGTGTACCGCCGGGCGGCGGGCGCGGACCCGCAGCCATGACAACCGCCGATGCGCTGGCGGGTATCCTCGGCGCCACTACGCTGATCCTACCCGGCTGGCTCGCGGCCCGGGCGAGCCGGGTGCCCCTGCCGCTGCTCGCCGGTTTCGTCGCGGCCGTCGCCGGAATGGTCGGAGTGGTCATCGCTTTCGATGCCGCGGGTGTCACGCTTTCGCCCCTGAGTCTGGGCGCAGCCTGGACCGCCCTCACGATCGCCGCCGCCATGGCCGCCTGGAGTGCCAGCCACGGCCGAGCCTCCGCGACGGCGACGGCCGCGCGCGGGGCCGGACCGGCCGCTCCCACGTGGCGGCCACACGCGTTGCTCTTCGTGCCTCTGCTGCCCGCCGTCGCCGTCGTACTGTACCGGGCGGGGGCCCAGCCGCTGTTCGGCGTCGATACGGTCTTCCGGTGGAACTACCTCGCGGAGCAGATGCTCGCGCGCGGCACGTTGAGCTTCTACCCGCCGGTCACCGCCGCAGACTACGAAATCTACAGTTGGCCCGACGGCATCGCGCCGGCGGTCTCCTCCGTGTACGCGTGGATCTACGGCCTCGCCGGCGCGACCCGGCCCGCGCTGACGGCACCCGTCGTCGTGCTCCAGTTCGTGCTCGTGCTCATCGCGGTGCACGCGCTGGCGCGCCAAGCGTTTTCGGACCGGGCCGCCGCCTTCGCGGTCGCGCTCGTGGCGTGCTCTCCTTTGCTGGCCTGGTCCACCACGATGGGGCAGGAAACCGGGCTGACGACGATCGCGCTCCTGGCGCTCCTCCTCTACCTTCCTCGCTCCCGCACCGAGGAGACAAACGGTCGGCTGATATTCGCCGGGCTCGCGGCCGGGCTCGGCGGGCTCGCCCGCGAATACGGACTCGTCCTGCCGGTCCTCGGCCTGGCGCTCTGCGTCGGTCGACGGTTGTCGCCGGGAGCCGCCGTGCGATTTGCGCTCGTGGCATTCCTTGTCACGGCGCCGTGGTACGTGCGCAACGCGGTGCACACCGGCAATCCGCTCTTCAACCTGTCCGTCGGCGGGCTCTTTCCCGTCAACGAGGTCCACACCTGGCTCAACGCCAGCTATCAGGCGGAACTTGGCTGGGGCCGGCTTCCCGCCGAGGCGCCGCGCGTACTGCTGGTGAATACCGTCGCCGCCCTCGTCGCCCTCATCGCCGGCCTCGCCCTCTTCAGCCGCCGCGCCCCGGCCCTGCTGCTCGCCGCGGCCGGCTTCATCGCGCTCTGGGCGGCATCGGTTGGATACACCGCGGCCGGCTTCACGTATGCCCTCCGCGTGCTGAGCCCCGCACTCGCGACCGCCGCCATCCTGGGTGGTGGCGCATTGGCCAAATGGATACCGGAACGGCCCCGGCTCGGCGTGGCGGCGCTGGGCCTGACGCTCTTCGCCACCGATGCGGCGCTGCGGGCCCTGACGCTGCCGGGAAATGTTTATCGCATCCCGCCGTCCGACTGGCTGACCGTGGGGCGTGCGCTCCACGAGTATCATGAGCGTCCGCTCTACCGCGAGCTGGCCCGCGTCGCCGGGAACGAACGCCTGCTCGTGCTCGGGCCCAACGCGCTGCTGTCGAACCAGGGCGCCCGCCCAGTGCCGCTGTGGAGCCCGGATGTCCGCTTCGTTTTCGACGCCACCCTGTCCCCGCCGGAGATCGCGCGCCGGCTGCGCGCGGGCGGCATCGGCTTCGTGCTGCTCACGCAGGGCGTCGTCAACGCGCGCTTCCTCGCCCGCAGCGCCTTTTTCCGCGATCCGGCCGGCACGTTGCAGCCGGTGTGGTCGGACCCCGACCTCGTCCTGCTCCGGGTCAACGACCCTGCACCATGATCGCTGACACCCTCGGCAGCGTTCTGCTCTTCATCCTGCTGATGACCGGCGTGGGCTGGCCGCTCGCCGCCCGGCTGACCTGCACGCCGGCGGAACGGCTGGTGGCCGGCGTCGCGCTGTCGTGGTTCGGCGTGTTTCTCGTCGCATGGGTCGTGTACGTCGCCGCGCTGCCCCGCTCCGTGTTCTGGCTGCTGCCCTTGGCCGCCGTGGCCGGCGTCGCGACGGGCTGGCGCGCCTGGCTCGAAGTCTGGCGCGATTCCGACGCCCGCGAGATGGCCATCGCGCAGAGCGTGGTCACGGCGTGGAGCATCGGTTGGCTCGCCTTGGTCGCAACCTACTCGGGCGGCGCGTGGGTGGGCGACTGGTTTGGGCACATGCAGCGCGCGGACTTTTTCCTCAGCCGCGGGCCGCGCGACATCCTGTTCAACGGGTTCGATGCGCTCACCTCGCGACCGCCGCTGGCGAACGTCGTCTTCGGCGCGTTCATGGCGCTGACGCGAAGCGATTTCGCCCACTACCAGCTCGCGTGCACGTTTCTCGGCAGCCTCGCTTTCCTGCCGGCGGCGCTGCTCGTACGGCGATTCCTCCCCACTCACAACGACGGTGAGCCGGCCGCCGCGCGCCCGGCGATCCGCGTGCTGGTCGTGCTCTTTCTGGTCAGCCCGATGTTCGCCCAGAACGTGACCTTCGCCTGGACGAAGCTGCACGCGGCGTTCTTCACTCTGGCGTCGTTGCATTTTCTGCTGCGCCACGCCGCTCCGGACTTCCCGCGCGCCGGTATCCTATGTGCGGTGACGCTCGGCGCTGCGCTGCTCACGCACTACTCGGCCGGCCCGTACGCGCTGGTGTTCGCCATCGTCTGGATCGCGCGCGGCGCGGACCGCTGGCGCGAAGCGGCCTGGTGGCGGGAAACCACGGTCGCGGCCCTGGCGGGCTTCGCGGTGCTGGCGACGTGGTTCGGCTGGGCGCTCGCGGTGTACGGGCCGAAGGGAACGTTTCTCACCAACTCGAGCGTGACGGACAAGGCCTCGACCGCCGGGGCGCAAGCCATGGCCGCGCTGCTGAACGTCCGCGACACGCTGGTGCCTCATTTCCTGCGCGAGGTGAATTGGGGCTTCTTTGTCCAGCAGAGCCCGTGGGGCTGGTGGCGCGACTGGTTGTTCCAGCTCTACCAGATCAACTTCGTCTTCATCTTCGGCAGCGTCGCCTGGCTCGTGATCGTCGTCGCGCTGGTGCGGGCGGGCGCCGCGGCTCCGGGCCGTATCCGGGCCGGCTGGACGGCCGGGCTCGCGACGATTGTCGTCCTCGGCGTGATGGTGCACGGCGGCCGCGACGGCTGGGGTCTGGCGCACATCTGCCTGCAACCGCTCGTGCTGCTGGGTTTCGTTTTCCTCGCCGCCCGCTGGGAGACGCTTGCCGCCGGCTGGCGCCGGCTGGCCATCGCGGGCGCCACGGCGGATGTCGCGCTCGGGATCCTGCTGCAGTTTGGCGCGCAGAGTTTCCTGCTCGACCAGTGGTTCGCGCCGCACCGGACGCCGGCCGAGACTTTCGCGAGTTACTCGCCGCACGCGCTGGTAAACTGGCGGGCGAAGCTTCACTTCCGGCGTCCATTCTTCGGTGACGCCTACGCGGCCTACGACGTCTTGATTTTGGGCCTGCTTGCACTGCTCCTGGTGCTGGTCCTGTGGCGGGCGAACCGGCGGCACGCCGCGGCATGAATCCAGCGCGGCAGTCTCCGACACTGTTCCAAACGGTTCCTTCACCCCGTTTTGCTCGCCCCCTCCCCGCCGGATCCCATGCTCGCCTCGGATAACATGGCTGAATCGCGCGTAGTCCGGCTGGCCCTGGTGGCGGCGGCGCTGGGAGTCCTCGGGTGCCTGTGGAACGCCTGGTGCGAGTTCCCGTTTTACTCGTGGAACGACGTCCGGCTCGCGCCGGCGTTCGCGCTGCGTCACGGGGTGAACCCGTATCCGCTGATCGGTGACGGACCGCTCTTCACCTGGATCTACGGGCCGGTGAGCCTCTTTTTCCACCTGCCCGCCACCTTTGCCGGCACGGCGCAGGGGGCGCTGCAGACGGCCGCGGTCGTGAACGCCCTGCTCGTGCTGCTGCCGCCGGCGGTGGTCTTTTTCGGCTCGACCGAATTGCGCCGGCGCGGGTGGGCCGCGGCCGCGCTGGCATGGTGCGTGACGGCGCTGGTGCTGCCCCGCTCGCACCTGATCCTGCACGTGGCTGATCACGCGGCGATCGCCTTCGGCCTGCTGTCATGCTGGCTGCTCGCCCGTGACCCGCAGCCCGGACCGGGAAGACTGGCCGCCGCCGCCGCGGCCTGCGCGCTCGCGGTGTGGTCGAAGCAGATCACGCTGTTCATCCTGCCCGCCCAGCTCGTCTATCTCGGGCTGGCGTCCGGCCGTGGTGCGGTCGTCCGTTACACCGCCGCGGTTGCGGTCTTCGGCCTGGCGGCGCTCGGGGTCTTCACCGCGCTCTTCGGCTTCAAGAATCTCTGGCTGAACCTGGTCGCGATCCCCGGCCGGCTACCCTGGGCCGAATTCTGGCCGCGGTTCACGATGCGGCCGTGGGTGCTCGGCCTGCAGGTGCTGGGCCCGGTCGCCGTGCTACTCGCCCTCTGGCGCCGCGGTGGGTGGCCGACGCGGGAGACCGAGAGCGGACGCTTCCTCCAAGTGAGCGTGCTCGTTGCGGCGGCGATGCTGCCGGTCGGACTCGCGGGCTACTTCAAGATCGGCGGCGACATCAACCTGCTGCACTCGGTGGACTATGTGTTGCCAGCACTGCTGCTCCTCTGGTTCGCGCGAGAGGCCTGCGCCACCCGGGTGGCCATCGGGCGCGTGCTCGCCGTCGTCGCCCTGGCGCTCGCGCTGCGCGCACCCGAACTGGTTTCCCCGGCGCGCGGACCGTTCACGGCCCATTTCGACTCTGCCGCGCGTCTGCTGGCCGCGCACTCGCACGCGCTGTGGTTCCCGCAGCACCCGGTTTTGACCTTCTACGCCGACGGCCGGCTCTGGCACAGCGAGGACGGAGTTCTCACCCGCTCGATCGCCAACTACGGCATCCGCGAACCGGAGTTCCGCGGCCACCTGCCGAAGCCCCTCGCCGGCGCGGTATATCCGGGAGCGGTGCAGTTTCCGTTCGCGATGCCGTTATTGACGGAGTTGAACCAGACGACCCGCCACGCCTATTGGACCCTTTATCACCGGAGCCCGCCGCCGGCCGCCGGCCCCGGCGCCGTTCCGGCCCGCTGACGACCGAGAACGTCGTTGCCT
>JBEIHL010000107.1:0-7806 GCA_040381375.1 Opitutaceae bacterium | reverse complement strand
CGGCTCAAACGACGGCGGTCTCGCGAACGGTTTTCGCCTGAAGAGCGACGTGCGGTTTCCCGCGATGGGCGCCCTCGCCTACGAGACCATTTACTCGGGCCCTCAGGGTTTCGCCCAGGGATTGAACGAATTTATCCAGGGACTCGCCGCCAACCTGCAAAACCCGTACGCGAAGACGTTTCCCGAGCACGTGTCCTTCTCCATCGAGCCCCTCGAAACCAACCCGGCGGTCACGCTCGACTTGTTCCAGCTCTCCCGGACCACGGCGTCCGCGGGGGAGACGGTGCAGGCCACGATCGCGTGGCGCGACTGGCAAGGGGCCGCGCATCGC
Organism: Opitutaceae bacterium; assembly: GCA_040381375.1. Classification (GTDB taxonomy): domain Bacteria; phylum Verrucomicrobiota; class Verrucomicrobiia; order Opitutales; family Opitutaceae; genus ER46. The sequence continues at coordinate 7,475 of JBEIHL010000107.1, read as the reverse complement.
GAGACCATCAACCTGGCGATCGACCCCGCGTGGACCGGCAAGCAGCTCGAAGTTATCCTGGCGCCCGGACGGGCGATGGACCAACTGACCGGACGGCCGCGGACGATTGCCGCGTCTGAGCTGCGCAGCTTTGAAGCCTACCTCGCCGCGATGCGCGACGACCGGCCGACCGACGGCATCACGATCGCCGTGGTCGAGAAGACCACGCTTTTCACCGACCAGACCGTGGCCACGCCTGATGCTCCCGGGTCGATCGAGCGGATCGCGCGGGGGTCGGACGAGTCCCGCTTCCGGCGTCGGGACGCCCTGCTGCCGCTGTGGGAAACCCAACTGCTCGCGGGCAAGCTGCTGAACGCCATCGTGCGTCGGCCGCTGGTCGTGGTGGACTGAGAAACTGCGGGTTGTAGGAGCGGCTTCACGCCGCGACCTGCCTTGAGGTCGAACGTCCCGTCGCGGCGTAAAGCCGCTCCTACAAGAGGCGATGCGCAGTTTCCGCCCTCGCGCCTGAGCGTGAGCCGCCTTGCTTTTCCGCCCTAATCGCTTCCGTGTTGAACCCGTGTCACGACGTCTCTTGCTCCCGCTCGCGCTTTCGTTGGGCTGCCTGACCAGCGCGATCGCCGATCCCCTTTCCAAGAAGATCGACATCGATTTTTTCCGCGATGTCCCCAGCCGCAACCTGAAGGGGCTCGCCACCCGTTCCGACGGCCGGCTCGTCTCGGGCCCCGTCGTGCGCGAACTCACCGGTCAGGCGCCGGCCGAGCTGATGTGGACCCTTGAGCCCGACCGCGCATCCGGCAACTGGCTCGTGGGCTCCGGGCCCGACGGCCGCATCTTCGAACTCACCGTGGATGCCGCCGCCACGTCGTTCACCAGCCGCGAGCTGGCGAAGCTCGACGACCCGCAGGTTTTCGCGCTGCGGCGGCTGCCGGACGGTGCCATTCTCGCCGGCACATCGCCCAAAGGCGGGCTCACTCTTCTCCGAGAAGGCCAGCCTGTGGCCCGGGTCGGTCTGCCGGTCGACTCGGTGTTCGACCTGCTCGTCGTGGACGCCAACACCGTCCTCGTCGCCACCGGCAATCCGGGTCGGATCTACCGGATCGACGTGAACGCCTTCGCCGCCCGCGGCATCACCTTGGATAAGGTCACCGATCGCGCGAAACTCGCCGACCGCGGGATCACACTCTTCGGCGAAATCCGCGACCGGAACGTGCGCCGGATCGCCGCCCTGCCCGACGGCCGGATCGTCGCGGGTTCGGCGCCGAAGGGCAACGTGTACACCTTTGCGCGCGACGGCGGCGCGCCGGTGATCCTGCAGGAGAACCGCGATGCCGAGGTGACCGACCTTTTGCCCCAACCGAACGGCGACCTCTTCGCGACGATCGTCTTTTCCTCCACCAGCAACGAGTCGCGGCTCACCCCCCCGGCCTCCGCCGCGAAGGCAGGCGCGAAGGATGATGCCCCGCCGCCGCCGCCGGCGCAGGTCGAGCGTTTCGGCGGACGCAGCTCGGTGATCTGGTTTCCCGCGCAGGGCTTTCCCGAGATCCTGACCGCGCGGGCCAACACCGCGTTCTATCGCCTGCAGCGCCGGGGGGATCTCCTGCTCATCTCCGGCGGCGAACAGGGCGAACTGCTCGGCTACGACCTGAAGGCGCGGCTCTCGGTCACCTTCGCGGGCAGCCTGTCGTCGCAACTCAACGGCTTTGCCGCTCTGCCCGGCGGCGCGGCCGACGCCCCGCCCGCCCGTTTCCTCCTCCTGCGCAACAATGCGCCCGGACTCGCCGTGCTCGATTTCGCGGCCGGCGGCGAACGCGAGGCGGAGACCCGGCGGCTCGACTTGGTCTCCGCCTCGCGCCTCGGCGCGCTGCGCTTCAGCCGGCTCCGCGATCTCGCGGAAAGCGGAATCACCGCGGAGATCCGCACCAGTAACGGCACCGACGACGTCGAGGGCTGGGCGCCGTGGACGCCGCTCCAACGCGATCCCGACGGCGGCTGGCGCGCCGAACAGCTGCGCGGCCGCTACGCGAAGCTCCGTATCCGCATTGCGGAGACCGCCGCCGCCGGCGGCACCTTCGAGATCGACCGGGCCTCGCTGCACGGCCTGCCGCAGAATCGCCGGCCGCTGCTGCAGGATTTCCGCCTGCTCTCCCCGGGACTCGGCCTCATTCCGGCCGGGGAAACGCCGCCGCCGGCCAGCGTGATCCTGAGCCAGGTCGTTCAGGCGCCCCGCGACGAACCCCGGCGCTCGAACTTCATGAGCAGCCAAGTCATCCGGTCCCCCGGTTCCCAGGTCGTATTCTGGAACGTGACCGATCCTGACGGCGATGCGGTGTCGTACACGTTCGCGATTCGCCGCGAAGGCGAGTCCGCGTGGACCGACCTCGTCGCCGCCTCGCGGGAGAACCACGCCCAGTTCGACACCCGCCACCTGCCGGACGGCGTGTATTTCACGCGTCTCGTCGTCGCCGAAACCGCGCCCCGCCCCGCCGGCGAGCGTCTGACGCACACCTTTGAGACCGACGACCTGATCATCGATCACACGGCGCCAGAAGTGCTGGAAGCCACTGCGCAGCGCGGCGCCGACAGCGTGCGCGTGACGGTGCGGGGCCGCGACGTTCTCTCGCTGCTGGAGGGGATCGAGGTGGCGTTCAACAACGGCGTCCGCGAGTCGGTGGAACAGCCGGCCGACGGCATCCGCGACGGCCGCGAAGAGACGTTCACCCTCGAGATTCCACTCGCCCGCGTTTCCAACGCCACCTCGCTCGAAGTCACGCTCTACGACCTCGCCGGCAACGGCACGGCGCGCCGGCTCACGCTGTAGGCTGGATCCGCAGTGGGCTGCATCCGCTGTGGGCTGCATCCGCTGTGGGAGCGGCTTTACGCCGCGACCTTGCAATCGACGTCACCTTCGGTCGCGGCGTTAAGCCGCTCCTACAGCGGAAACCTCCGGGCGGCGTGCGGCCATCGGCCGCCCTCCCCGCTATCCCCGCGGGTGCGCTTTCGCGTGAATCGCCTGCAGCCGCGCCATGCTGACATGCGTGTAGACCTGCGTGGTCGCCAGCTGGGCGTGGCCGAGCAGTTCCTGCACGAGCCGGAGGTCGGCGCCGGCGTTGAGCAGGTGCGTCGCGTAAGAGTGGCGGAGCTTGTGCGGCGAGAGATCGAGCGGCAGCCCCGCGAGCGCGAGGTAACGCTTCAGCAGGAGCTGGACCTGACGGACCGAGACGCGCCGACCGTTGGGGTTCACCAGCACGGCTGCGGCGGGCTCCCGTGACGGCCCGAAGTCGTCACGGAATTTCCGATACACCTCCAGCGCCACCCGGCCGAGCGGACACAACCGTTCCCGCCTCCCCTTGCCCACCACGCGGGCGACGCCCGACACGGGGTCGATCGCGCCGTGGTTGAGCGCCACGAGTTCGCTCACGCGCAAACCGCCGCCGTAAAGCAGCTCCATCACGAGCCGGTCGCGCCAGGCGCAAAAGGCGTCGATGGCACCGTTCTCCAGCAGCCGCTGCGGTCCGGTGAGCAACTGACGCGTCTGATCCTCCGTGAGAAATTTCGGCAGCCGCTTTTCCAGTCTCGGTAGCGGCACACCGAGCCAGGGATTGCGCTGCAAGCGACCGCGGCGAAGCCAGAACTTGAAGAACGTCCGGAGCCCGGACACGTGATTGTGCAGCGTCCGCCGGTCGTACCGGCGCTGCGCCTCGATCACGAAATCGCGCATCTCCCTCGCCCCGAGGGCGTCCAAACCGCGGCTCCAGAGTCCGACGGACGGATCGGCGAGCCAGCGGTGAAAATCGACGAAGGCCTGCCGGTAATTCCGCACCGTGTACGGCGAATACCGGCGCTCCTTCGCGAGATAATCCTCGAACGGCGTCCACCACACGGCGATGACGTCCGGCGGTAGGTCGGCAGGTGCGTGCGCCATGCCGCGTCGGCTCAGCGAACCTCCGCCGCGGGCGCGACACCCGTCGCACCCGTCCGCGCCTCGACCTCCTGCATCACCCGCGTGGCGTGCAATCGCAGCGCCGCCTCGGGGTCGAGCCCTTGCACACGGGCCGCGGCCGTAAGTTCGAACATCATGCGGCCGAGTGACGCGGCGTCGAGCTGACGGCCCAGGGCCTCGACCTGCGCCGTGTCGACGCTACTGTCGGCCGGCAGTTGCTTCTTCTTGATTTGTTTCCAGACGGCTTCGGCAAACATCAGCGCGGGCAGTCGGGGCGGCAGGTCCTTGAATACCGCGGAGGCGCGGCCGACCGGGCCGTTCTTTTTCTCCGTGGCCTTGATCCGCTCCCACTCGACGATCACCTGCTCCGAAGTGTCGAGTTTGCCGGCACCGAAGACGTGTGGGTGCCGGCGGACGAGCTTGTCGTTGATGTCGCGCGCGACGTCTTCGAAGGAAAACAGTCCTTGCTCCGCGGCGATCTGCGCGTGAAAGACGATCTGGATCAGCACGTCACCGAGCTCCTCGCGCATGTGCGGATAGTCCTGACGGTCGATCGTGTCGATGAGCTCGCTTACTTCGTCGATGAGGCAACGCACGAGCGAGGCATGCGTCTGCTCCCGGTCCCACGGACAACCATCCGGTGCCCGCAGCCGGGCCATCGTCGCCTTCAAATCGTCGATCGCGCTCATCGCAGGGAGGGAACCACGAAACCCACGAAACACACGAAAAATTCGGACCAACTCTGTTCTCGTTTTGGTGTGTTTAGTGTGTTTCGTGGTTCCCTCCAATGTCCGACAAACTCACCGAGATCATGGCTTGGAAACGACGCGAGATCGCGCCGCGACTGCGTCCGGTTTCGGAGACGGAACTCGCCCGCGCCGACGCGGCGCTGCCCCGTCCACCTTCGTTCGCGACTGCGCTGCGCCGGGCCGACGGCGGTCTCGCGGTGATCGCCGAAATCAAGCGGCGATCCCCCTCGGCGGGCGACATCAGGGCCGGCGCGTCGTCGCTCGACCAAGCCCGGCGTTATCAGGCGGCCGGCGCCGATGCCCTCTCCGTGCTGACCGACGAAAAGTTCTTCGGGGGCACGCTCGAGGATCTCCGTGGGGTGACCGCGTATTTCGCCGCCACACCACCTGCGCGTCCGTGCCTGCGGAAGGATTTCATGGTGCACCCGTTCCAGGTTTTGGAGGCGCGTGAGAACGGGGCCAGCGCGATCCTCCTCATCGTGCGGGTGCTCAGCGACGACGAGATGAAGACGCTCTACGCGGCGGCGACGACGGCCGGACTCGACGCGTTGTTCGAAGTGCACCACGAGGCCGAGATCGATCGCGCGGTGGCCTTGGGCGCACGCATCATCGGCGTGAACAATCGCGATCTGGCGATTTTCAAGACGGACCTCGGGCTCAGCGAACGGCTGATTCCGCGAATTCCGCGCGGCATCACCGCCGTCAGCGAAAGCGGAATTTCCACCGCCGCCGACGCCGCCCGCGCTCGGGCCGCCGGCGCCCACGCCATCCTCGTCGGCGAGTCCCTGATGCGCGCCCCTGATCCGGCCCGGCTCATCGCTGCGTTCCGCGATCGCCCGCACACCGTTCCCGGTCCGTAACCAGGCCCCCGGTCGGCACTCTTCCGGCGATTTTCATGACCCAACGTCCCATCACAGCGTTCGCGAAACTCGGCGGGCTCACGTTCCTGCCTCGCACCTTGGACAAGATTCGCCGGCACGCCCGCGGCGAACTCCACCCTGACCACCACGCTTTTCTGGGCCAGGGCTTCGACGGCCGGCTCTGTCACTTTCTCGGGGTCAACTACGAGGCCCTGAAGGCCCGTGTGCTGGCAGGCGGGAGCGATGACGACATCTGGACCTGGTGCCAGCAGCACGGACGCAAGATCGACGACGTCGACGTGTTGATCTGGAACGGCTTTGCGGCGAAGCGCGGCTGGCGCGACGAGGCCACCGTCAGCCTGGAAAAGAACAAGGCCGAAAGTGGTCTCGCCCATCGCACGGACCTCGTGACGTTCTACGATTACTACGAAGTCGACGAAGGCCGCGCTCCGCGCTGAGCCATGCCGCTCACTCCGTCTTCGACGCGCGACCTGCTGGCCCGGCTCGGACACGCGCCGAAGCGTTTCCTCGGCCAGAACTTTCTGGTGGACGGCAATATCGTCCGGAAGTCGCTTGAGCTGGCCGAGGTTAAAGCCGGGGACGTGGTGGTCGAGGTTGGACCGGGCCTCGGCACGCTCACGACGGCGTTGCTCGAGGCGGGCGCGACGGTTTGGGCCGTGGAGAAAGACCGCACGCTGCACGCCCACCTGACCGAGGAATTGCTGCCGCGGTTTCCCGAGGTATTTCACCTGCTCGAAGGCGATGCGGTGGAGCACCCGCTGGCCGGACTCCCCGCCGCCGCGTCGTTATCGCCGTCCCCGTTCAAGATCGTCGCCAACCTGCCCTATGCGATCGCCACGCCGTGGCTCGACGCAGTGCTGGGAGGGCCGTTACCAGTCGGGATGGTCCTGATGCTGCAACAGGAAGCCGCCCAGCGCTACGCGGCCAAGCCGGGATCGAAATCGTTCGGCGCCATTTCGGTCTTCTTGCAGTCGGCTTTCGATATTGCGCCGGGCCACAAGGTGGCGGCGGCCTGCTTTCATCCGCGCCCGGACGTCGAGTCACACCTGCTCAATTTGCGGCGCAAAGCCAAACCCTACGTCTTCGGCGAAGCCGCCAAGTCGGTCATCCGCTCCTGCTTTCAACAGCGGCGGAAGCAGATCGGCGCTCTTTTGCGGGAGCGGCTGCCCACCGCCCGGGAAGAGGTGCGCACTGTTTTGACGGCGCATGGCCTGACCGAACTGGCCCGGCCGGAGGAGATCGCGGTGGACGTGTGGAAAGAACTCGCGGTCCTGTGTCCACCGTTGGCTTGAAAGTCGCGTCCACCCGACTACTGATTTGGCAATCCCATGGTCCGTCCCTCCCTTGCCGTCCTTTTGATTCTCGCGTCCGCCTGTTCCGCTCTGGCGCAGGGGATCGAAGGCCGGATCGAAGGCAAATCGTACCTTTCGCCGACCGGTGTCTTTCGCGTGGTGATCCCGGTGCTGCCCGAACTCGGCGGAGAAGTCACGGACACGCCGAACGTCGTGACCTTCCAGGACGACTTCAATGTGCACGTCAGCATCGCGGCCTTCCCCCAGGACGCCACGCAGCGCTGGGAGCTTTCGACGCGCGGCGTGAAGGACTACCTGATTTATTTCTTCAGCAACTTCGTCCTGGCCGACTTCCGGCAATCGTTCGAGGGCGCGCAGATTGAGAGCGCGAAATTCCTCCCGGGGCAGCTCGACGGCTCCCTCCTGACCTACCTGCTCGTGCCCGGCGGCACCATGTTCGGTGACCGCGTACCGCGCCTCACCGCGGACCGGCTCCCGGTGGCGAAACGCGGGAATCTGCTCTTCATGCGCAACGGTCACATCATCGTGATCAGCATCGAACTCGCCGAGCGCGTCATCGAGGGCCGCAGCTACGCGAAGACGACGGCCGAGG
>JBEIHL010000106.1:0-7855 GCA_040381375.1 Opitutaceae bacterium | reverse complement strand
GCCGTAGCCGACGACGAATTTGTCCGGAATTTCGAAGCCCACGAAATCCGCCTCGAGCGCCACTTCGCGCCGGGCCTTCTTGTCGAGCAGCACACACGTCCGGCAACTGGCGGGCTTCAATTCCTGCACCAGTTCCTTCACGAGCTTGAGCGTCTTGCCGGTGTCGAGAATGTCGTCGATGACGAGGACGTCGCGGTCCTTGATGTCGAGCGTCAGGCTGTAAATCACCTGCGGAGTGCCGATCGACTTGGTCTTCGCGCCGTAACTCGAGACGCGGATGCAGTCGAGGCGCACGGGATTGTCGATCTCCCGCATCAGGTCGGCCGTGAACATCACGGCGCCGTTGATGAGCGAAATGATCGTGAGTTCACCGTCGCCGTAGGCCGCCTTGATTTCCCGGGCGAGCGTCTTGATCCGCTCGCGAATCTGCCCTTCCGTGAGCAGCACTTCTGCGAGATCCGGATGCAAGGCGACGGTCGGGGGCTTCGGCTGGGACATGGCGAAAGGCCGAGAGAGACAAAGCGGTCACCGGGATGCAATCTCCGTTCCTGCGCGGCCCGCGGTCCCGTTGTAGGAGCGGCTCAACTGTTCTTTGCCGCCGGATGTAGCGCGCGGTGGACCGCGTGCAACAGTTCGTCGGTGGTGAACGGCTTCCCGAGCAGCTCGACCTGACCGAGGTCGTCGAGGATCTGCGGCGAGATTTTGGAAAAATAACCCGACATGATCACGATCGGCAGCTCCGGTCGGAGCTGACGCAGGGTGGTTGCGAGTTCGGTGCCCGACATGCCCGGCATCGTTTGATCCGTGACGAGCACCGTGCAACGCGCGGGGTTGGATTGCACCTCGGCGAGGCACGCTTCCCCGGAGGTGAACACGAGCGTGCGGTAGCCCTTGTTCTCGAGCACGAGCTTGGTGCAGCTTCCGACGACCTCTTCGTCGTCGACGACACAGACATACTCGCCGCTGCCCAAGGGGCCCGAGGCGGGTCCGGTTCCCGCCGTCTCCTTGGGCTGACCCACGGCCGGCAGATAAATGTGGAACGTGGCGCCGCGTCCGGGAGCGCTTTCCACGTCGATCGCCCCGCGGTGGCCGCGGATGATGCCGTGGACGACCGCGAGGCCGAGCCCGGTCCCTTCCCGGGTATTCTTGGTGGTGAAGAACGGATCGAAAATCCGGCGCCGGGTCGCTTCGTCCATCCCGTGGCCGTCATCGCTCACCGAGAGCCGGACGTAGCTCGCCGCCGGGGTGGAGCCGAGCGTGATGGCGAGGTCGGGGCTGACCTCCCAGGGTTCGAGCGTGATGCGCAACGTGCCGCCGTCGACCCGCATGGCGTGGGCGGCGTTGGATCCGAGGTTCAGCATCACCTGGTGAATCTGCGTCGCGTCGGCGGCGACGGTGCCGCAGTTCGGCGCGCAGTTCACCTCGATCGCAATGTTGGCGGGCAGCGTAGAGCGGAGGAAACGGCGGGCTTCGTCGACGACTGGTCCGAGCTCGATGGGTTCAAGCTGCGCGCTGCTGCTTTGCCGGCCGAAGGTGAGAATCTGCTCGACCAGGGCGCGGGCCCGCATGCTGGCGTTGCGCGCCTCGTTGAGGCACTGGCGCGAAGGATGATCCTCGGGCAGGATGTCGGCCGCGAGCTCGTGGTAGCCGATGATCCCGGTGAGCAGATTGTTGAAATCGTGGGCGATGCCGCCGGCCAGGGTGCCCAGCGTCTCCATCTTCTGCGCCTGAAAGAGCTGCATCTCGAGCTGCCGCCGCGCCTCCTCGCCCTCGTGCTGGACGGTTACGTCCTGGATGGCACCGTGAACGCTCACCGCGGTGCCCTGGTTGAACTCCGCGTCGCCCAGAATGCGCACCCACAATCGCCGGCCGCGGGCCGTGAGCATCGGTACTTCGAGCTCGAAGGCGGGCGCCTTGGGGCTGGCTTCGTTGAACGCCGCCTGAACCTTGGGCAGCACGTCGGGCGGAAAAAACTGCCACATGCTGGCCATCGAAGGCTGGAACGAGTCGTCCACCTCGTGAATTCGCCGGGTGCCCTCCGTCCACGTGACCCGACGGGCCACGAGGTCGAGCTCCCAGCCGCCGATCCGGGCGATGCGGCTGACCTCGCGGGCGAGCTGCTCGGATTTCTCGAGGCGCTGCTCGAGCTCTTTCCCCTCTGTGATGTCGCGGCTCAATCCCACCAGGCGAACCGGCACGCCGCGGGCATCCCTTTGCAGATAGCCTTGGGACTCCAGGTGGCGGATGGATCCGTCGTTCCGAACGATCCGGAAAACGATCGCATATTCCGCCGACTCGCCGGCGATGACGCGGCGCATGTTCTCGGCCGCGGCATCGCGGTCGTCGGGATGAACCCGTTCGAGCCAGACCGGCCGGTCGGGATTGAAGGTCTCCCGCGTGAGACCGAAAATCTCGAGAATCCGGTCGTCCCAGTTGCGTCGGCCGGTCGCGAGATCGATCTCCCAGACGCCGTAGTTCGACGAGCGCAGGGCGAGCCGCAGCCGCTCCGTCACCGCCGCCGTCTGCTGCCCGGCCTCCCGCTCCGCCGTCACATCGCGCTCGGTCCCGATGATCCGGTGCACGCGTCCGGTGGCATCCCGTTCGATGATGCCGCGGGTCTGCACGATGCGCTCGGCGCCATCGCCCGCGCGGAGGATGCGGAATTCGTGCTCGTATTGGTCGCCCCCCGCCATCGCGGTCACGACGCGTGCGATGGCGGAGGCCCGTTCCTCCGGGTGGAGCCGATTGATCCAATCTTCGCGCGTGCCGGTGAAATCCTCCGGCCGCACCCCGTATATCTCCAACGTGCTGCGATCCCAGAAGCACCGTTGCGTGAGGGCGTCCCACTCCCAAACGCCGATGCCACCCGCGCGCGCCGCGAGCTCGAGGCGCCGGTTGAGGTGCACGAGCCGCACATGATCGGCGCGCTGGTTGGTGACATCCGTGTAATGGGAGACGAAATGCGTCAGCCGGCCCGCCGGGTTCCGCACGGGCTGCAGGTCGAGCAGTTGCCAATAAGGTGTGCCCTGGCGGGTGTAATGGAGAATTTCGACGCGACAGGGCTGACCGAGGTGTTCGGCTTCCCGCAGGCGGGCCACCGCGGCGGGGTCGGTGTCGGGGCCCTGCATCACCTGGCCCGGCTTCCGGCCCTTCACTTCCTCGAACGCGTGGCCGGTGAGGCGGGAGAAGGCGGGGTTCACCCAGACGATTTCACCGTCGGCATTGGTGATGACCACCGGGTTGGCCGCGTTGCGGGTGGCTAGGGCCACCAAAGCGTCGGCGTCCACCGCGGCGCGCAGCCGGGCGTTCTCTTCGCGCAAGGCCCTGGTGCGTTCCTCGACCGACTCGTGGAGCCGGGCGGTCTGCGCCTGCAATCGGTCCTGCAGCTCCCGAAGCGTCACGTCGGACTCTTCCCGCCGGGCGTCGAGGGCGGCGGCGGAGGCGATGGAATAAAGTGCGATGCCGAAGCCGCACGCAATCATGGCGACGACGAACAGCACGACGGCGTCCGCCACCGAGACATACTGGTGGCGCGAGAGCCAGGCGGCGAGGAGGCCGAAGCCGAGCGGCACGACCGTGACGGCGAGGAAGAGGCGGCGGGCGAGCACTCCCTCGCTGGTGGGGGAAAACACAATCTGCAGGCGCCGGTCCTCCGGCCGCGCCAGAAGGATTCCCGCGCCCAGGATCACGAGGACGACGGAAAGGTGACTCGAAAGTCGCAACGGCTGCGTGAAGGCCGTGCTGTTGCCGAACTCCACCGCCACCAGCCCCGCGGCGCTGAATCCGATCACGAGAATGGCCAGCCAGACGGAAACCGGGCAGCAGTCCCGCCGCCGGCTCTGCCCGAGCATCACGAGGGCGGTGGCGACCCCTGCCAGCACCAGCGCGGCATGCAGCGACATGCGCAGCCCCGTCTCGTCGCCCTTGTATCCGAGGAGCAAGGACAAGCCCCGGTGAAACCCGAGGTCGATGGCGTACCACCGCAACAGCAGCACGACCACGGCTATGACCAGGGCGGCGGCCGCGCAGATCACGCCGGCCCGGCGGGCGGCCGGAGCGGCCCGTAGTTGCAGCAAGAGCGACGCCCCGGCGAGGAGCAGGCAGATCGCCCCATCGGGTTGCAGCGGCGGCACCTCGGGGCTGAGAAAAGCCAGAGGATGGCTCCCGGTGATCCAGCCCGCCAGTACGAGGCCTCCGGCGGCGACCGTCAGGAGGCCGCACCAGGCGGATATCCGGCGAAGCTTTTCATCGAACGACATGGGCGGGTAAGACGGCTAGGGTGCGGGTGGGGGCAGGGCAACGGCAATGCTCGACATCATTCCCGCAGGTGACGGATGGCAGGCATCTTGGCCACCTTTTCTTTCCTCACCGCCGCGGCCGCCGGACCCAATCCCCCCGAAACCCCCGGATGGACCTAAACTTGGCGGCCTAAGTGACGATCTTTTCACGGACCCCCATGGCCTTTTTGGGGGGAGCTTGTCCGCGATGTCACCGCACCGAGATTTCAGATCCATCAGCATCCTCGTGGGAGGCGGCGCCGCCCTCGCTGGGTTGGTGTGGTGTGCGCCGATGGTGGCGACGAAGTTTCTGCCGGCGGTGGACGTGGCGTCGTACGGTCTGGGGACCGTCGTTGCGGCGGTGAGCGCGGCGATCGTCACGTTCGTGCTCGGCCGGAAGTTCCGAACGGCCCACGGTGGCCGTGACCACCAGCTCAACCTGAGCAGCCTGACGAACTCGGGTCACAGCGTGATCTCGACCGACGTGCTGGGCGTGGTGGAGGCGTTCAGTCGTGGCGCCGAAAGGCTGCTCGGGTACCGGGCGGCGGACGTCGTCGGCCAGCTCGGCTACGAAACCTTTCATCTGCCGGAGGAACTCGCCGCCCGCTCCGCCGAACTCTCCGCTGATCCCGGCCGGGCGGTGCCCGGTGGCTTTAGGGCCCTCGGGGCCCGCGCCGAATCGGGCGCCGAGGCCGAGGAGCGCGACTGGACCTACGTGCGGCGCGACGGCAAACGCGTCCCGGTCCGTGTATCCGTTTCGGCGATGCGGGACCGCCGGGGCCGGATCGTCGGCTACCTGGCGATCGCCAGCGATGTCACCGAGCAGCGGCTCGCGGAAGACCGTCGCCGCGAACTCGACTCCCGACTCAGCAACATCGCCTCGCAGGTGCCGGGCATGGTGTTCCAATTCCGGCAGAGCCCCGAGGGGCGCTACAGTTTTCCCTTCGCGAGCGAAGGCATCCGGCAGATCTATCGCATGGAGCCCAGCGAGGTCTCCGAGGATTCCTCCGCGATCTGGGACCTCATCCATCCGGAAGACGTCGAACGCGTCGCCGAGTCGATCCGCGACTCGGGGAAGGCGCTCACGCGCTGGGAGTGCGAGTATCGCACGCGCTTTGCCGACGGCACCGTGCGTTGGGTCTCCGGCGCCGCCCAGCCCGAGCGGCAGACCGACGGTGCCGTGGTGTGGCAGGGCTTCGTCACCGATGTCACCGAGCGCAAGTGCGCCGAGCGGGCTCATGAGGAAAGCCGCGTGCTGCTGCAAAGCGTGTTTTCCAGCGTCGACCTCGGCGTGTTCGTGGTCGACGTGACCAACGGCGGCGACTTTCGCTTCGTGGAGATCAACCCGGCCTACGAGCGGCTCACTTTCATCAACAGCGGGGAGATTCGCGGCAAGACCCCGCGCGATCTCGTGCCGATGATTCCGTCCGAGATGGCCGAGTGCCTGTGCGCGAGTTTTCGCCGCGGCACCGAATCGGCGGGGCCGATCGAATACGAGGAGCCATTCTTCGTCCACGGCCGGCTGGTGTGGTGGCTCACCCGTCTCACGCCTCTGCGCGATTCCGTGGGCAACGTCGTCCGGCTCGTCGGCCGGTCCCTCGACATCACCGAGCGCAAGACGATCGAACTCCGCTTCCAATCGCTCACGGAACGGCTCCAACTCGCCACCGAGGCCGCGCAGGTCGGCATCTGGGACTTCGACCTCGTGCAGCGGAGTCTCGTCTGGGACAACCGCATGCACGAGCTGCACGGTCTCGCCGCGAACGAGTTCGACGGTTCCTACCACTCCTGGTTGACGCGGCTGCATCCCGAAGACGCCGACCGCGTGGACCAGGAGGCCCGCGAGGCGGCGGAGGGCCGGCGGGCTTTCAACACCTCGTTCCGGATCATCCGGCCCGACGGCGAGGAGCGGGTCATCCGCGCCTGCGCCCACGTGCAGCACAATCCCGCCGGCCGGGCGATCCGCATGGTGGGCGTGAACTGGGACGTGACGGCCGAGCGCCTCTCCCAGTCGGAAATCGTGCGCGCCCGCGACGAAGCTGAGCGCCTCAACGGCCAGCTCGAGAACGCTCTCGGTCGCGCCAACCAGCTCGCGCAGGACGCCGCCGCCGCCACGGTCGCCAAGTCAGAGTTCCTCGCCAACATGAGCCACGAGATCCGCACGCCGCTCAATGCGGTGATCGGAATGAGCGGACTGCTCCTGGGCACCGAGCTTTCGAAGGAACAACGAGAATATGCCGAGACGATCCGCTCGAGCGGCGACGGCTTGCTCGGCCTGCTCAACGATATTCTCGACTACTCGAAGATCGAGTCGGGCCGGCTCGATCTCGAACAGCGGCCGTTTGACCTGCGCGAGTGCCTCGAGTCCGCGCTCGATGTCATGGCGGGGCGCGCCGCGGAAAAGGCCATCGATCTGCTCAGCGCCATGGAGCCCGGCGTGCCGGATTCGATCGAGAGCGATGACACCCGCCTCCGGCAGGTCCTCGTCAACCTGCTCAGCAACGCGGTCAAGTTTACGTCGCGCGGCGAGGTTTTCCTGTCGGTCGCGGTCGCGGGCCGGACCGAAGGCCAAGTCCGCCTGCGTTTCTCCGTGCATGACTCCGGCATCGGCATTCCCGCCGAGCGGATGGATCGCCTGTTCAAGACGTTCAGCCAGGTCGATGCCTCGACGACCCGGCAGTTTGGCGGCAGCGGTCTCGGCCTCGCGATCTGCAAGCGCATCGTCGAGCTGATGGGCGGGCGCATCTGGGTCGAGAGCACCAGCGGCAAGGGCAGCACGTTCGCCTTCGAGATTCCCGTCACCCCGGTCGCGGCGGCGAAGTCCTTCGCCGCCACGCGGTCGCCGGTGCTGGCCGGCCGCCGGGTGCTGATCATCGACGACAACTCCACGAGCTGCCGCATTCTCAGCCAGCAGTTGATCACGTGGGGCGTGGTTCCGCGCCCGGTCGCTTCGGGTGCCGAGGCCCTCGCGGTGCTGGCCCGGGAACCGGCGTTCGATCTCGCGCTGGTGGACGTCGAGATGCCCGAACTCACGGGGCCCGACGTCGTCGCCGCCATCCGGCGGCAGCGCACGGCGGAGCAGTTGCCGGTCGTGCTGCTATCGCCGTGGGGCCGCGCCCGCCTGCCGGAGGCACTCAATATTGCGGGCGTCGTGAGCAAGCCGGTGAAAGTGAGCGCCCTGTTAGAACTCTGCGTCGAAGTGCTTAACGGCCGGAATCACCGTCGCCCCGCAGCCACCCAGGAGGTCGCGCCGGTGGCGGAGGACCATCCGCTCGCGATCCTCGTGGCCGAGGACAACCCGGTGAATCAACGCGTCGCGCTCCTGATGTTGCAGCGGCTCGGCTATCGCGCGGACGTCGCGGCCAACGGGCGCGAGGCGCTCGAGGCCGTGGCCCGGCAGCGCTACGATCTCATCCTGATGGATGTGCAGATGCCGGAAATGGACGGACTGCAGGCCGCCCGCGAGATTCGCGCGAACTCCAGTGGTTCCTCGTATCGGCCGCGCATCGTGGCCATGACGGCGAACGCGTCGACGCACGACCGCGACGAGTGTTACGCCGCCGGCATGGATGATTTTC
>JBEIHL010000105.1:0-7868 GCA_040381375.1 Opitutaceae bacterium | reverse complement strand
GACCTGGCCCTCGATCGCCTGCCCAAGGCCGCGCTGAACCGGGAGAGTCTGCGCGAGACCTTTGCGCTCGCGCGTTATGTGCGGCCTTACCGCCGGCGTTTTCTCGCCGGGCTCGCCACGCTGTTCGTGAGTGCGGCGTGCGGGCTGGCGTTTCCCTTTCTGGCCGGGAGCCTGATCGACGCTGCGCTCCGGCCGGGGGGCGCGAATCTGCCGGTGTTCGGTGCCCTCGCCCTGAACGAGGTGGCGCTGATGCTGGCCGTCGCCGTCTGCCTGCAGGCCCTCTGCTCGTTCAACAGCGCCCTCGCTTTCAACTGCGTGGGTCAGAGCGCCCTCGCGGATCTGCGTCGCGAGTGCTACCAACGCCTGATCGCGTTGCCCATGGCCTTCTTCGGCCAGCGTCGCGTGGGCGAGCTCACGAGCCGGGTGTCAACCGACGTCGCGCAGATTGAGGGCGCCCTGGTCGACGCCCTGCCGCAGATTTGCCGTCAGTCGGTGTTCCTGCTCGGCGGCCTCACGCTCATCGCCATCACGTCCGGCCAGTTGACCGCAGTCATGCTGGGAACGCTGCCGATTCTGATTGCGGCCGCGATCTTCTTCGGTCGACGGCTGCGCCGCTTCTCCCGGGAAACCCAGGATCAACTCGCGGCGACGAATACGATCGTCGAGGAAACGCTGCAGGCCATCGCGAGCGTGAAGGCGTTTGCCAACGAGGCGTTCGAGTCGGGCCGCTATGAGACGGCCAATCGGCGGGTGCTGGCCGCCGCTTTGAGCGCCGCCGGTTGGCGGGCCGTATTTGTCGCCTTCTTCATCCTCGCGCTCTTCGGCGGCATCGCGATCGTGATGTGGTTCGGCGCCGGGCTGCTACAGAGCGGGAAAATCACCCCCGGCGAACTCACCCGCTTCGTGCTCTACTCCACGTTCGTGGCGGGCGCGATGGGCCAGTCAGCCGAGCTCTTCAGTCAGATCCAGAAAACCGTCGGGGCCACGCAGCGCGTCCGGGAGTTGCTGCGCGAGCCCAGCGAGAGCGACCTCACCGCGGCGCGGGGGAAGGACGGCGGCGCGCTGCCAGGGCGGTCGCGCGGCGAGGTGGCCCTGGCCGGGGTGACGTTCCGCTATCCGGCGCGACCGGAGGTGCCGGTGCTGCGCAACCTCAGCCTGTCCGCGCGACCCGGCGAACGGATCGCCTTGGTCGGCCCGAGTGGCGCCGGGAAGTCCACGCTCACGGCCCTGTTGCTGCGCTTCTACGATCCCGAGAGCGGAAAGCTGTTGGTTGACGGGCGCGATGCGCGCGAGTACCCGCTGACGTGGTTGCGCGGGCAGTTGGCGATTGTGCCGCAGGACGTGGTGCTCTTCGGCGGCACGATCGCGGAAAACATCGCCTACGGCCGGCCCGGGGCGGATGCGGTCGCCATCCGTGAGGCGGCCCGACAGGCGAATGCCGACGACTTCATCCAGGTTTTTCCCGAGGGGTACGCAACGATCGTGGGCGATCGCGGCATTCAGCTCTCCGGAGGCCAGCGCCAGCGCGTCGCGATCGCCCGGGCCATTCTCAAGGACCCGGCCATCCTGATTCTCGACGAGGCGACGAGCTCGCTCGACAGCGAAAGCGAGGCGCAGGTGCAGTTGGCGCTCGAACGCCTTATGCAGGGCCGCACGACCTTCATCATCGCGCACCGCTTGGCGACGGTCCGCAACGCCGACCGGATTGCCGTGATCGACGCCGGGCAGGTGGTCGAAATGGGGACGCACGACGAGCTGTCCGCGCGGTCCGACGGGCTGTACCGGCGGCTCAGCGCGCTACAGTTTGGGCAAGGAAGATCGGATGATGTCCTCGCGTAAGGGTCTTGAGAATTGACCGGGCGGTCCTGCGATCGCGCGGCGGCCTCCCGGATGCACAACGCGCCGTACACGATCCAGAGAGTGCGGGGACTCCGACCGGGACGAAGGGGCTTCCCAACACCTCAGGCCTCACCCTCACCCCCTTCCCCAAGTCGGGGACGCGCGGCGCTGGAGCGTAAGCGATCAGCTTCGACCGGACGACGCGGCGGTTCCCGCCCGAGGCGCAACGATGCCAGCACCGCTCCGCGCCCGTGATGGCAAGCCATCGCTCGGCACCGCCACCATCCGACTGATGTCTCCAATGGCTGGCCCACCCAGCAACGCGACACGGGTTCCGCCGCTTACGTCAGCAAATACCTCAGCTTCACCCGTCGCCAACCATCCGGATCTATCATCGCGCCGCTCCACCTCCTGCATTAGGGTGACGGTGAGGCCTGAGGTGTTCGGCTTGGTAGTAAGGTGTTCGGCTTGGTAGAGGTGTTCGGCTTGGTATCCGCCGATGCCAAGGCCAGGGCTGGCGACGTCGGCGGCTAGGACGTGGCCTCGCGCGTTCCGGCCCAACCAAACTTCCATCCGGCCAATCCTGTTTATCCTGTCGTCCGTTTGGCTGGATTCCGGCGGTCGGGCGGAACGCGAGATGCTCGGCTTAACCCGGAAATTTTATGAATCAGTGGGCGGTTCCCTCGAAATTTCCGCCGGCCTCTCGGCCGGGCGATCCCGCGCCTGCGGGATAGCTGTTCGCCCCGACCAAGTCAGCCGCTCCGGGGCGAATGTTTCGCGCTTTGCGAAACATTCGGGCTAATATTCCGCCATCGTGGGCACGCATGTCCGGTCCATCGACACCCGTCGAAACTGGCAGACGCCGCAGAAAGCCTCGATCTCACGCCGGGAGATTTGCTGCAGGATCAGGTTGAGCTCTTCAAACGAAACGTCGCGTTCGATCGGGTCCAGGTGTGGCGCCTCGGCCTGCGCGAGCACGAGAGCTTCGCGCATCGCTTGTTCGCCCGCCGAAAAATACGAGAGCAAAGGGTTGCGGCCGCAGGGACAAGCCGGAGGGGCCTCATGGCCGATGCGCGTGCGGCCTATCCGATGCCGCGCCAGCGGATTCGTCAGGCCGGCAAAAATCTCGTCCAGCGTCCAATCCAACATGTGCACGAGCGAATCCGGATGTCCGAGCGGCGAGTTGATCGGCTCGACGCGAAGCAATGCCTCCCAATGTTCACGGATCTGTGAACGCTGCGCCCGCAGCGCAGTCACCAGTGCGTCTTGCATGGCGCCAACATGCCAGAAACTTTCCAACCGCGCTGCGCGCAGCTTGGCGAACGCTACGCAACATTTGACCGGCGGGGGCTTCGGGCTCCGGTTCGGAACCTCGTTTCAGCCGGGCGGGAGCCCGGCGCTCTCGGGGTACGCGGCTGCGTTCGGGCTTAATCCGTGGCACGGCCGTGGACCAACCGGCCCTCGACCCACGTCTGCACCACCTGGGTGTCCTTGATGTCGTCGATCGGACACGTGAGCAGGTCGCGGTCGATCACGATGAAGTCGGCGCGCTTCCCCGGTTCGAGCGAACCGATCTCCTGTTCCCAGAACAGCAGGTGCGCGTTGTTCCGCGTGTAGAAGCGGATCGCATCGGCCCGGGTCAGAGCCTCTTCGGGATGCAACGGCCGTTCGAGCCAGCGGGCATTTCGCGTGAGCGTGATCCACATGCCGAGAAAAGGATTGTAGGAATTGATCGCGCGCTTGTCGCCGATCTTCTGCATGTGATCCGAGCCGCCGCCGGCGATGCCGCCCGCCGCCGCTAGGCTGCGGAGGGGCTGAAAATACCGCAGGCGGTCATAGCCGAAGTGCGAGACGAGCGTGCGGGCGTCGAGGTAGAGCCAGATCGGCTGGATGTCCGGCACGACGCCGAGTCGCGCGACGCGTTCCAGGACTTCCGCGGTCATGAAGCTCGAATGCGTGAGGCCCATGCGCAGCGGCTTGATCGGGATCTCCGTGTTCACGCGCTCGTAGGTATCCATCAGCGTCGTCACTGCGCCGTCGCCCTGAACGTGGGCGGTGAACTGCATCCCGTTCTTCGCCACCTGGCGGACGAGCGGCAGTAGTTGCTCGGGGGATACATTCAAAACCCCGAGGTACTTTTCATCGCGAATGCCGTAGATTTCGCTCTTGCCCCATGGCTTCAGCATGTACGCGCTGCCGGTGAGCATGCCGCCGTCGAGCCACATCTTGGTACCGATGATCCGCAGCCACGGGTTGGGCGCGCGCAGGCGGTGGCTGCCGATTCCGTCGATCGCCTGCATGATAGATTCGTGCGAGCCCGCCGTGGGAATCGTGTGCGAGAGGGCCAGCCGCAGGGTCAGTTCGCCGCGGCCGAGCATGGCCTCGTAGAGCTCGATCGACTGCGCGTTGGCCCCGCGATCGGCGACCGTGGTCAGACCGACGCGATTGTAGTCGCGAAACAGGTCGCGCAGCCGCCCGAAGCGGTCGGCATCGGTCACCTTCATGGTGCGCGACGCCGGCCCCTTCTTCACATAACGTCCCAGGCCGCGCAGCACCCCGGTCGGCTCGCCCGTCGTATCCTTTTCCAGGTAGCCTTCGCGGCCATCCTTGACCTCGAAGTTCCGATCGATGCCGTTCAGCTGCAGCGCCAGACTACTCAGCATGACATCGGGTCCGGTATGATAGGCGACGGGATGCTTTGGCGCCGCCGCGTCGAGTTCCGCGCGGGTCGGAAAGCGCGACTCGCGCAGGCGGGTGATGAAAACCTGCGAGAGCGAAATCCATTCCCCTTCCGGCACCAACTTCGCTCGCTCCCTGAAGTACGCGAGCACGTCGGCGATCGTCTCCATGTCCGGAATCGGATGCTCGAACTCCGTCATCGACGCGGACGTCGCGTGCACATGCGAATCGATGAGGCCCGGCATGACGGCCCGGCCGCGCAGATCGTGCACGGTCGTGACACCCGGTCGCGCCAGCGCCCGGATGGTGGCGGTTTCGCCGACGGCGACGATCCGCCCATCCTTCACCGCAAACGCCTCCCGGACGGCAAAGGAATTGTCGACGGTGATGACCTTGCCTCCGACGTAGACCGCATCGGGCGGGGCCGGCGGCAACTCGGCTCCGCGGATGAAACCGCCGGGGGCCGCAGACAAGACAAGGACGAGGACGGAACGGAGCGATAGGTTCATGGGGAGGTGCAAGACCGACAAGCAGAGATGCTACGGTCGCTGACCGCGGCATTTCGAGCAAAACTGCTCCAAGGGTGCTGCGCTTGGGAGCGCCGAGCTCCAGCCTGGCTGCTTCAACCCGCTGCCGAGAGGGAGTTCGGCGCTCCCAGGGTACCGAGTTCGGCGCCGCCTGAGTGCGGCTCGCTCCCCGCGCGTTACGAGCGGTATGCCGGTAGAATCGCGCGCTGGCGCACGGCGGAGCCGGGGGCCTGCCGGACGGCATTCGCCGACGAGGGGCGCGGACGCACCCGGGGCACCTGATCAAACTGCCAGGTCGCGGCGGGGGGCGGCAGCCCGGCACTCACCGCGGGTGCGGTCCACGCCACCACTTGACCGTTCAGAAAAAGCACCTCGGCCCGACCGTCGTAAATCGCCACCTCGAAACCCCGGCCCCGACTGCCCATCAATTCCGTCCCGAGCGCCGCGCTGGTTTCCGCACGGGACATCCCCGGTTTCAGCTGCGACCAATCCCCGGCCGCGTCCGCCGCCACGGGAAACAGCAAAGCCACGAGGGAGCAACGCAGGCGAAGGAGTCGCTTCATCCCGGGATGAACGACCCGGGCGGGCGGCGACGCGAGCAGGAGGGCGGGATTTGGCGGAGATTTGACGACCGGATTTCCTTCGCCGGAAGCGCGGACGTCCTCGTCGGCAGTTTGAGCCGATGCGGACGAGGGCGTCCGCGCTCTCAGAGGTGGCTATCCGGCCTTACGATTCCGCCCGCGCCTTGGCGTCGGCCTCGATCAGCTTATTCAGCCGATCGAGCGTGGCCCGCACGCGGACCTTGACCGCGGGCAGTTCGGCGGCGTTCGCGACCTTCTCGTTGGCGAAAAGGTAGAACTTCATCTTCGGTTCGGTGCCGGAACCGCGCGCGGCGAACGAGTAGCCATTCGCCAGCGTGACGAGATAAAGATCCTGCGACGGGATGACCTCGCCGTCGGCGTCGACGACCCGTTCGCGCCCGAAGTCCTGAAACTTCGCCACCGCGACGTCGACAAACGCCTTGGGCGGACTGGCGCGATAAGTCTCGAGGATGCGCTTGATCTTCGCGTTGCCGCTCGCGCCCTCGTAGTAGAGGTTGATCACGCCCTCGAGGTAGAAGCCGTAGCGCAGATAAATCTCGTCGAGGTATTCGGGCACCGTGATCCCACGGCCTTTCACCCAGGCGCAGAGTTCGGCGAACATGAGGCAGGCCGAGTTGCCGTCCTTGTCGCGCAGGTAGTCGTTGGGGAGGTAACCGTAGCTTTCCTCGGTGCCGAAGAGGTAGAACGTGCTGTGCTGCTGGAGCAATTTAGCGCGCTGCTCGAACGGCGTCGCCTCATAGTCGAAGCCCGGCCCCATCGCCCGGCGCAATCCCTCCTCGTAGCCGCGCATCTTGGCGGCGATCCACTTGAAACCGGTCAGGGTGTTGATGACTTTGACGCCGTGGCCGCGGCCGATGGCGTCCTGGAGGTGGGTCGTGACGAACGTCTTTACGATCGCCGCTCGATCCGAGCCGGCGGCGGGGATCCAGCCGAGCTCCTTGTATTTGGTCAGCCGATACTCGGCGAGCAGCGAACCGATCTGGTTGCCGGTGAGCAGTTCCATCGCGCCGGCGCGGTTGCGCACCGCGCACCCCATGCGGTCGGCATCGGGATCGGTCGCGAGCACGACGTCGGCCCCCTCGCGGTCCGCCAGCGCCACGGCGCGCGCGAGCGCCTCGGCGTTTTCCGGATTCGGCGATTTCACCGTCGGGAATCGCGCGTCGAAGGCCAATTGCTCGGGGACCGTGATCACGTCGCAGCCCGCCTGCTGCAGGAGCGGCACCGAGGCGATCGCGCCGGTGGCGTGGATGTTCGTAAACACCACCTTCAGCTTCGTCCGCCGGAAGACCGCCGGATCGAGCACCGCCTTGGCCGCCACCGCGAGGTACGCCGCGTCGGCATCGCGGCCGAGGGTCGAGACTCCAGCGAGGTTCGGCGTGAGGAAGCGGGCCAGCTCGGCGAGGGGCACCGCGTTGACCTCGTTGACGATGCCCTTGTCGTGCGGCGGCACCACCTGGGCGCCGTCGTCGAAGTACGCCTTGAAGCCGTTGTCGTGGGGCGGATTGTGGCTGGCGGTGATCACGACGCCGGCGTGCGCCTTCAGCCAGCGGACGGAATAGCTGAGCTGCGGCGTGGAGCGCGGGCCGTCGAAGATGAAGGCCTCGCCGCCAAGCTGCGTCCAGGTCGAGGCCGAGAGGTCCGAGAAGTGCCGCGAGAAATGCCGGACGTCGTGCGCAATCACGAGCCGGGGCCGGATCTTGACGCCCTGTTGCGCGAGGTGCCTCGAGGTATAGCGATAGAGCCCGATGACGGCGCGGATCAGAGTGAAATCGTTGAGCAGGTTGCTCCCGACGGCGGCGTGCTCGGGCGAGCCGCGCTCGTCGAGCCGCCCGGTTTCCGCGGTGCTCGGTACAACGCCGATGGTGCGCCCGCGCATGCCGCCGGTGCCGAACTCGAGGAAGCGATAGAAGCGGTCGTTGAGCTCACCCCAGGCGGACTGCTCCACGAGCTCTTCGATACTGCGTTCCGCCCAGGCGGGCAGCCGGGCCGCGAGGAAGGCGGCGAGATTTTCGGCCGTGGTGGGCAGCAGGTGGCCGGCGGCGGCGGCGGCGTGGATGCGATCGAGGGTGGTCATGAAGAATAAGGCGCGCGCGGCCGGGGCGAGAGCCCGCGGGACCGGAGGCGGTGATTCACTCCAAATACAGGCCGGGTTCAATCCCGGGCTTCACCGCGAGGCGCCGCCACGAATCCGCGAACGAGTCCTCGTCGTAACCAAAAAGCG
>JBEIHL010000104.1:0-7870 GCA_040381375.1 Opitutaceae bacterium | reverse complement strand
GTTGCCGTCGCGGTCGATCTTCAATCCGTCAACCAGGCCCTTCGCCCCACCGGTGCGCAAGGGTTGCGCGTCGAAGAACGTCCGTTCGTTCCGGATCGTGCCGTCGGCCGCCACCTCAAAGGCGGCGATCCGGGTGGCCTTCGAGTCGCTCACGCCCACGTAGAGCATCTTCTGGTCGGGAGAAAACGCGATGCCGTTGGGAAAAGTGAGATCCTTGGTCAGCAGCGTCACCTTGCCGTCCTTGGTAACCCGATACACGCCGTTGAACGGAATCTCCTTCAAAGGCGAGTTGTTCACCCCCTCCAGGCCATACGATGGATCGGTAAAGTAGATGTCGCCGTTCCGCGCGACCGCGAGGTCGTTGGGACTGTTGAAACGTTTCCCCTCGAAGCGGTCGGCCAGCGACGTGAAGCGGCCATTTTCGTACCGCGCCACCCGCCGCTCCCCGTGCTGGCAGAGGAGGAGCCGACCCTGGGCATCCTTCGCCAGGCCGTTGCTGCCTGGCTCGCGAAAACCCGGGGTCGGGGTCAGCAGGCCGCTCGGCTGCAAAAACACCTCCGCCTTCGTCATCCCCGGCTTCCACCGGTAGGCGATGTTCTCCGGCACGTCCGAAAAAATAAGCTCGCCGTTCAACCACACCGGGCCCTCGGACCAGGTGAAGCCTTCGGCAAGTTTTTCGAGCTTGGCCTCCGGCGCGACGAGACGGTCGAACGCCGGATCGAGCCGCTCGACGCGGCCTTGGAACGAGTGGGATTTTTCGGCGGACATGGCGAAGGGAGACAGCACGATGGCGGCAGCCAGGAACGGGGAAGGACGGAACGGTCTCATGGGGTACGGACCGACTGTTGGGGACCGGATCGGAATGACAAACTGGAACGCGCGGCGAATCCGTTTCCTGCGGCCGGGAACGGCCGCGCTCCCAGGAAGCACGGGAATCTTTGACGAACGCGCCGCTCCCTTGCACGTTCCCCCGACGCGCATGAAATTCACGCCCGCCAGGCCACCGCTCACCGGTGAGACGCTCGACTCACTCTCGGAGCGGCTGCGCGCGCACGGCGAGCCGGCGTTCCGGGCGAAGCAGGTTCTCGACTGGCTGTACAAGAAGCGGGCCCGTTCGTGGGACGAGATGACCAACCTGCCGAAGCCGCTGCGCACTTGGCTCGCGGATACGTTCGAACTCATGCCAGCCGCCTTGGTGCTCAACCGGCAGTCAGAGGACGTGACCGACAAGCTCCTGCTCGAGCTCGGCGACGGGTCGCTGATCGAGACGGTGATCATCCGCGCCCCGCAGGAGGGCGTCGGCGTGGAACACTCGCGCAAGACGATCTGCATTTCCACCCAGGTGGGCTGCGCGATGGGCTGCGTCTTCTGCGCCAGCGGGCTCGCCGGGCTCAAGCGGGATCTCAACGCGGGCGAGATCGTCGCCCAGTTGCTGCAGGTCTGCTACCGCGAGGACGCCCGCACGCCCCGCGCCCGCATGGAACTCGCGTCGTTCGACAACATCGTCGTCATGGGGATGGGCGAACCGCTCGCCAACTACGACCAACTGATCCGCGCCCTGACCATTCTCAACGCCGACTGGGGCCTCGGCTTCGGCGCCCGCCGGATCACGATTTCCACCAGCGGCCTGGTTCCGAAAATTCTCCAGCTGGCGGAGGAGCCGCTCGGCTTCCGGCTCGCGATCTCGCTGCATGGCGTCACGGACGAAGTCCGCGAGAAGATCATGCCGGTCAACAAGGCATACCCGCTGGCCAAACTCGTCCCGGCCATCCGGGAGTTCACCGCGAAGCACGGCCGGATGGTCACCCTCGAGTTCATCCTCATCGAGGACGTGAACGACGCGCTCCCGCAGGCGGAGAAACTGCGCGACCTCGCCCGCGACCTACACGCCCACGTTAACCTGATTCCGTACAACACCGTCGCCGGTCTCCCGTGGAAACGGCCGAGCCTCACGCGGCAGGAACGGTTCGCCGATGTGCTGCGGGCCGCGCGCGTATCCGTGACACTGCGACGCGAAAAAGGTCACGACATTGACGCCGCCTGCGGCCAGTTGCGGCTGCGGACCGAGAAGGAGCGCGAGACCACCGGCGCCGCGATCTCCGCCGCGTAGGGCCGGCATGGACGCGTTCGCTCCGCTCTGGCCGGCCGTCCGCTTCGGGCTGCTGCTGGCCGGTTTGCTCCTGCCCGGCGCCGCGCTCCTGTTCGCCCTCCGGCTGCCGCGCACGCTCGCGACGTGTTTCGCCGTTTCCGCGGCGGTGCTGTATCTGACGGTCCTCGCCCTTCAAGTCACCGGAGCGGGGATCACGCCGCCCACGCTCTGCGCCGGACTGCTGGTAGTCAGCCTCGCGGGCTTTCTGATCGGTCGCCTTGGCGTGGAGCGGCGTGTCCCCACGCCGCTTGATGGAGCAACAAATCGAAAGCCCGAGCACCAGGATACGGGGCCAAGGTTTGCGCCGTTTACGACGATGGGGCCATGGACCGTGCTGTATGTGGCGTTCTGGGCGGCGGTGATCTTTCGGGCCGTGAGCGAGCCGCTGGCGGGACCGGACGTGGAATTCCGGTGGGGCTTCCTCGCGGAGCAAATGCTGCGCGCCGGATCGCTGGATTTTTATCCGCCGCGCTCGGCCGCGGATTTCGCTTCGTACTTCTGGGTCGAGAGCATTCCACCAGGTGCCTCGGCCCTGCACGCCTGGGCCTACGGGTGCGCCGGCGGGCCGTTCGCGGCGTGGACCATTCCCGGGGTCCTGCTGCAGCTCGCGGCCCTGCACGAGTTGCTGTGGCACACGGCGCATCGGGTCGGCGGCGTCCGCGCCGCCCGTTACGCCTGCCTGGCCGCAGCGGCCTGTCCGCTTTTGGTCTGGTCGGTCCTGATCGGCCAGGAAACCGGGCTGACGGCGCTGGCCTTGGTCGGTATCGCGTACAGCGTCGGTCGCTGGGTGGATACCCGGGTCACGCCGTGGGCAGCCCTGGCCGCGCTCTTTGCCATTCTGGGCGGTGCGGCCCGCGAGTATGGCCTGGTTTTCACCGCCCTCGGAGGCCTCGCCTTAGTCGGCGTAAAGGCGAACCGGTCCGCCTGGCTCACGTTTCTCGCGGTCGCCAGCCTCGGGCTCGTCTGGCCGGTGCGGACTTGGGTGCTGACCGGCAACCCCGTGTTCAGCCTTTCGGTGGGCGGGCTTTTTCCCGTCAACGAACGCTTTCTCCGCTGGATCACCTACGACGCCGACGCCTTCGGCGCGGTCTTGCGCACGACCTCGGGCTGGCTGGACGTGGCGCGCTATGGCCTGTTGTTTGCCCCGGCGGCGATCGTTGGCTGGGTGGTTCTCGCGGTGGCGGCGGGGCGTCGGGTCCGGGCGGCAGGGTTCGCGCTGGCCAGCGTAACTGCGATTCTCGTGCTGTGGGCCGTTTCGGTCCGGTACACGAATGGCGGCCTGTTCTATTCGCTCCGCGTCGCCAGTCCCGCGCTTGCACTCGGGGCACTCGCCGCCGGCGTCGGTTTGGCGGCGTGGGTGCGTCCCTCGCTCAGGAAACAGCGCGCGGTGGCGGGCATTCTCACCGTCCTGGTGCTCGCCCTGCTGCCAGCCACGCTCGCGTTGCCTCAAAATCCCTGGACCGGACGGTGGTCGACCTGGCCGGCGTTTTCCCGGCCCGCGCCGACCGCAACCGGCCCGCACGATGCCACGGTGGCGCTCGTGCTGGCGGCGCGGGAGAAATCCACGCCGGCCGACTCCGCGCCCGCGTCGGTCGTGCTAGCCGATTCTCCGGGTTTCCAGCGCCGCTTCCTGCCGGTGGGAATTCGGGTGATTCCGCCCTGGAGTCCGCAGGCCGACTGGCTTTTCGACCTCAACCTGCCCCGGGCGGAAGCAGTGCAACGCTGGCGGAACTCCGGAATCCGCCACCTCGTGATCACGAAGTGGCAGAGCCATCTCGATTTCTTCAACCAACGCTCCCGCTGGAATCGTCCTCCCTTCCAAGTGCATCTCATCGGCGAAACGGCTTCGACCGCGGTCTTTTCGATCCGGGCGGCCGATTAGTCTGGCGGCGGCGGCCCGGACATGGCCGTTTTCGCTTGCGCACCCGCGTTCCCCTCATTTTTTCCGCACGCTTAGGGTGCGCTCGGCCGACGGAACCTCTTCTGTCCGGCCGGTCGCACCCGTCCCTCCCCACTCCCTGCTTCGCCCATGATTGAAGTCAAAGGTCTCGTCAAAACCTACGGTCCCAAACGCGCAGTCGACGGCGTCACCTTCACGGTCAAGCGCGGCGACATCCTGGGCTTCCTCGGCCCCAACGGCGCCGGCAAGTCGACCACGATGAAAATGATTACGGGCTTCCTGCGCCCCGACGCCGGCACCGCCAAGGTCGACGGCATCGACGTCACGGTCGATCCCGTGGCCGTGAAGAGCAAACTCGGCTATCTGCCGGAAAGCGCGCCGGCGTATCCGGAGATGACCGTGGCAGAATTTCTCGGCTTCATCGCGGACGTCCGCGGCTTCCGCTCCCCCGCCGCGAAGGCCGCCCAAGTCGACCGCGCCATCAAGCTCACGCACCTCAATCCGGTCCGGAATCAGACGATCGAGACGCTCTCGAAGGGCTTCAAGCAACGCGTTGGCTTTGCCCAGGCGATGCTGCACGATCCGGCGGTGCTTATTCTGGACGAGCCGACGGACGGTCTCGACCCGAACCAGAAGAACGAGGTCCGCTCGCTCATCAAGAGCATGGCGGTGGAAAAGGCGGTGATCCTTTCGACGCACATTCTCGAAGAGGTCGACGCCATCTGCAATCGGGTGATCATTATCTCCCAAGGCAGGGTCGTCGCCGACGAGACCCCCGCGCAGCTCCGGGCCCGCAAGCCCGGCGCCCGCATCGACGAGATCTTCCGCGAACTCACCCGCGGAGACATCTGATCCCAAAGTAGCGAGTATTGGGTAGCGAGTAGCGAGCATCCTTCGATCGCCAACTCTGCAGGCTACCGAATCCGCAACTACTCGCTACCCGCTACTCACTACTCACTACTCACTACTTTTCGTCCCCCCATGCGCCAAATCGTTCCGATCTTCAAACGCGAGTTCCTCGGCTACTTCCGGTCGCCGGTCGCCTACGTGTTCCTGATCGCCTTCCTCGTCATCTCCGTGTCGCTGGCGTTCTCCCGCTACGGCGGGTTTTTCCGCGCCGGCGTCGCCGGAATGGAGAGTTACTTCACGTTCTTCCCCTGGCTGTTCATGTTCATCGTGCCCGCGGTCGGCATGCGGCTCTGGTCGGAGGAAAAACGTTCCGGCACGGTTGAGCTTCTCTTCACCCTGCCCGTCACCACGCTCGAGGCTGTCCTCGGAAAATTTCTCGCCGGCTGGGCGTTCCTCGCCCTGGCCGTCGTGCTGAGCTTTCCGATGGCGCTCACGGTGGGCTACCTCGGCGATCCCGACTGGGGCGTGATCTTCACCACCTACGTCGGCGCCATTCTCATGGCCGGCGGCTATCTCGGAGTCTGCGCGTTGACCTCTGCCCTGACAAAGAACCAGGTCATCAGCTTCGTGCTCAGCCTCGGCGCCTGTGCCATCCTGCTGTTCCTCGGGTTCAGCAGCTTCACCGACACCCTCGAGGGCGTGCTGCCGATCGCGTTCGCCGATGCCCTGGCGAACTTCAGCTTCATCACGCACTTCGACGCCTTCACCAAGGGCATAATCGATCCCAAGGACGTGATCTTCTTCCTCTCGTTGATGGGCTTCACGCTCTTCCTCAACGTGGTCGCCCTCGAACGCTGATCCTTTTCATTCCAACGCATTCTCGCGCAGAGACGCAGAGGCGCAGAGCTCCATCTCCCAGACCCACCGCGACGTTTCCCCATCCTCTGCGCCTCCGCGCCTCTGCGCGACCCCTCTTCCTCCCTCCACCTTTCCGCTCCCGCCCATGAAATTCGGCAGCAAGACCCTTACCATCGTTCTCCTCCTGATCGGGCTCGTGCTCGTCAACTACCTCGCCTCGTCGATCCCCATCCGGGTCGACGCCACGGCCGAGTCGATCTACTCTCTCTCGACCGGCACCCGGACGATGCTCGGCAAGATCGAGGAGCCGGTCGCAATCGACCTCTACTTCTCGAAGGACGCCAGTGGCCTGCCCATTGCGTACAAAAACTACGCCGCCCGCGTGCAAGAAATGCTGCGCCAGTATGTCCGAGCCTCACGCGGCAAGCTCGCGTTCAACGTGATCAATCCCCGGCCCGATACGCCGGAGGAGGAAAAGGCAACCGCTTCCGGTCTCACGCCGCAGGTCGCACAACAGGGCGGCGATCCCTTCTACTTCGGCCTGATCGTCACTCAGGCGGATCAGCAGAAGACGATCCCGGCCTTCACGCCGCAGCGTGAGCAGTTCCTCGAGTACGACCTCTCGAAGCTGATCTTCAGCGTGCAGCAACTCGACAAGCGCAAGCTCGGCCTTATCTCCAGCCTCCCGTTGCAGGGCACCAGCCCGCAGGAGATGCAAATGATGATGATGATGCGCCGCCAGCCGCAGCCGGGGCAGATGATCACGACCGAACTCGAACAGTCGTTTCAGATCATCGCCGTCGATCCCTCCGCCACCGAACTGCCCGCCGGCCTCGACGTGCTCGTGGTCGCGCACCCGCAGGGGGTTTCGCCGAAAATGCAGTTCGCGATCGACCAGTTCCTGCTCGGCGGCAAACCGGTCTTCCTAGCCGTCGACCCGGCGTCGCAGCACTTCAAGCGGCAGAGCAATCCGCAGCAACAGATGATGGGCGGCGGACCGCAGAACGTCTCGAGCGACCTCCCCGTGCTGCTCGCCGCGTACGGCGTCCAGTACGATGCCCAGAAGGTCGTCGGTGACATCGAAAACGCGACGCAGGTCCAGACCGGCGGCGGCGGAGTCGCGCGCTACCCGATTTGGCTCAGCCTGCGCGGCAAGGAAGCGTTCAACCCGAAATCGATGCCGACGGCGCAGATCAACTCGGCCATGTTCATCGAGGCCGGCAGCATCGCGAAGAAGGAAGGCGCGGACGTCACGTTCACCCCGCTCGTCGAAACCTCCGCCCAGGCCGGCGATGTCGCGAGCATGATGCTCCAGTTCGCCCAGCCCGACGACGTCGCGAAGCAGCTTACGCCCAGCGGCAAGAAGACGATCGCCGCGCTGGTCACGGGCAAGTTCAAGACCGCCTTTCCCGACGGCGAGCCGAAGGACGAGAAACCCGCCGACGACGCCGCCAAGAAGGACGAGGCGAAGAAGGAAGCGCCGAAGCCCACCGAGTTCCTGAAAGAGTCGAAGGGCACCTCGACCCTATTCGTCGTCGCCGACACCGACTGGCTTTTCGACGACTACAGCGTCCGCAAGTTCAACTTCTTCGGCCAGACCGCGGCTGAACCTTTCAACGACAACCTCGCGTTTGCCGCCAACGCGATCGAGTTCCTCGGCGGATCGCAGGACCTGATCTCGATCCGCGGCAAGGGCACCTCGCTCCGGCCGTTCGATGTCGTGCGCAAGATGGAGTCCGAGGCCCAGAAACAATACCAGGCCAAGCTCACCGAACTCGATGGGCGCCTGCAGCAGGTGCAGACGAAGCTGAGCGAACTGCAGACCAAGAAGGGAGAGGGCAACCGCCTCATCGCCACGCCCGAAATGGCCAAGGCGATCGAAGACTTCCAGAAGCAACAGGCCAAGATGCGCGGGGAACGCCGCGAAATTCGCCGCGCCCTGCGCGAAGACATCGACCGCCTCGAAAACCGGCTGCTGCTGGTCAACCTCCTCGCCACCCCGCTCCTCGTGGGCGTGTTCGGGCTCCTGTTCTACCGCAATCGCAAGAGCTGATCGTCCCTTTCCAGGGAGCGCGAGCGCCCCCGCCCAGTTCCCGCGCGACGGACTGCCGGAG
>JBEIHL010000103.1:0-7879 GCA_040381375.1 Opitutaceae bacterium | reverse complement strand
CTGGCGCCGGTCCCGGTGCCGGCGTTGTTCCATGTCTTGCGCGAGATGTTCTGCTCGTTGAATTTTTGCGCGTAGACGCCCGTCAGCACGATGCCGAAGTTCTTCCCGATCGGCAGCGTGTAGTCGAAATCGAAGCCGGGTTTGATCTTGTAGATCTCCTCGTCCTTGTACGACGTCGGCGTCTTGCCCAGCCGCAGGGTGTTGCTGGTCGCGGCGAGGTTGATG
Organism: Opitutaceae bacterium; assembly: GCA_040381375.1. Classification (GTDB taxonomy): domain Bacteria; phylum Verrucomicrobiota; class Verrucomicrobiia; order Opitutales; family Opitutaceae; genus ER46. Next base: position 7,654 of record JBEIHL010000103.1, on the reverse strand, counting down.
CCGTAGCGAAACTCCGCGCGGCTCCGCTCAAAGGCGTTTTTGCTGACCATGTTGATCGAGCCGGCGAGCGTGTCGGCCGGCGTGGCGGGCGTCGGCACCTTGGTCACGTCGATGCGCGTCACGTTGTTGAGGGCCTGCGTGCGCATCTCAACCGCGCGGGTCGGCCCGACGTTGGAGCCCGTCACAATCGGGGCGCCGTCGAACATGATGCTCGTCTTGTCGCCGCCCATGCCGCGCACGGAGATCGTGCTCACCTCGGCATTGTCGTAATCGGCCGCCAGGCCGGGCAGGAACTTCAGGAAATCGCCCGCGCTGCTGCCGAAGACTTCGCCGAAGGCGTCGGTCGCGATGACGTTCTTGATGTTGGGCGCGAACCGCTGCTCGTTCGTCGCGATGGCCTGCGCATCGGTCTCCTTGTTCGACGCGACTTTGAACGGATCGAGCTTCACGACCGAACCGGTCTGGCCGTAGCGCGCGAAACTGGTCAGGGCCACATCGCGCTCAGCGAGACGCCCCGCGGGGACTTCGACGGTGACCTCCTGCGTGTCCAGGTCGGTATAGAACACTTCCAGCACCACCTGGCCACTGCGCACATCCGCGAGCCGGTACGTGCCGAAGTCGTCGGTGAACGTCACCATGTCCGTGCCCTTCACCGCCACGCGCGCCCGAGCGAGGTACTGTCCGGTCACGACGTTCTGCACCCGCCCCGTGATGCTGCCGGTGCCGGCGGTGTTGTCGGCGGCCGGGGCTGCCGCCACCGCAGAGAACAACCCCAGCAGTGCGATCAACAGACGGAGGACCAGGGGGGGCGTTCTCATGAAGGAGATTTCGTCGATCGTGGCGTTGCAGTTCCAGTGCAGGCGGGGTGCCCTCACCCCGCTCCATGGCGGAGCGAAACCGATAACCCGCGGGATAAGGGCACTCCGCCTACATCGAGCCGGCGCAAATTCAGTCGCCGTTTCATCGCGCCTGGGCGTCCCGCGTCCACAACGTGATCCGGTCACGCAAGACGCCCATCTCGCGCACGAGCTCCTTGACGTCGGAATGGAAGTGCTCGAAGAACCAGGGCCCGCGATAGCCGGCGTCCCACCCGGTCTGGAAGCAGCGCCTCAAATCATAGCGTTTGTGGTCGCCGCTGGCATCGAGTTCAAAGGCCTTGAAGTCACACGACACGGCGAACGGAAACGCCTTCGCCAGCCCCTCGTACCTCGCGGCGTCGGTCCAGTTGCCGGTGTCCGGCTGAGCCTTCAACTCAGGACCGGTCGCGCGGATGACGGCGGGGATCGCGTCCGGATCGTCCATGAGCCAGCCGAAGTTCTCGATCAGCACGCCGAGACCGCGTTCGCCACCGTAATCGATCAGCTCGCGCAGCCCCTCGGCCAGGACCGCGTAGTCCGGCCGCTTCGCGGCGGGCAGCGGCCGCACCCAGCGGACTCCCAAACGGGACGCGGCATCCATGGTCAGCTTGTAGCTCGTGATCGCGTGCCGCCGCACCGCGAGATCGGGATGCCCGAGGTCGAGGCCGGGCTGGTTCATCTTCAGGTTGGTCAGCACACAGCCCGCATCGGCGGCGGCCTGGCGCAGGGCGTCGAGGTACTCAGGCGAAAGGTCAACCAGCGTCGCCGTCATGAGGTCGATGACCCGCATGTCCAGTTCGTCGCGCATGAGCCGGGGCAGGTCGAGCAGGCGCAGCTTGCCCGTAGCCCGCTCGGGACTCAGGTGGCGGAAGAACGAGCCGGTGGTGATGCCGATCTGGCCGGCGAGCGACGCCGCCGGGGCCGGGGCGGACGCGCCCCGCGCGAGTACGGCGCCCGCCGCCGCGCCGAGCGCAGTGCCGAGGAAAGTGCGGCGAGGCAGGATCATGGTGAGGGCCTCACGCCGCGTCGATGCGCTGCGCCGCGCGGTGGCCGGTGCGCGTGGCCGCCTCCATGCCGCGCCAGAGGCTGTCGTACGCGGCGCCGACGAAATGCACCGGACCGACCGACTCGGTGAGGAACGGCCAGATGCGCGCGAACTTGCCGAACGGGAACGGCTCACGTTCGCAGCCGGCGCACGTCGGCTCTTCCTTCCACCACTGGTGCACGATGCCGCCTTCGATGGTGTCCTTCGCCTTGCCGGGATAAAAGCTGCGAAACGCGGCCACGGTCTCCTCCGGAGTCTGCACCGCACCGCCCGTGCCGAAGAGCAGCCGCTGGTCGCCCGGCACCTCCTCCGCCGTCTCGCACGTCGAGCCCATCTTCGGGTTGCCCGTCTGCAGGTTGATGCTCGGCCAGTCGCCCTTCCAGAACGGCGTGCGCGTGAGCAGCAGCACGCGCGAGTGAATGCCGACCCGCGTGTGCGCGAGGGCGAACGCCTTGTCCGCCGGCCAACCCGGCTTCATTGTGATGCCCGCCACCGCGAGCGGCGACATGCTCAGCACGAGGTGATCCGCCCGCAATTGCTGGCTCGCGCCCGGCGGACCCGCGGTGACCGTGACCGACGAGCCGTCGAACTCGACCGCCGTGACAGGGCTTTTGCGCCGCACGCGGTCGCCGAGCCGCGACGCGAGGGCCTCGGTGAGGAGATCATTTCCGCCCTGGAGGTGGTAGAGCTCCTTCGGCTGCTGCCGCAGCCCGCGGTTGTGGATCGTGGCGGCGGTCCAGATCCGGTACAACGCCGAGGCGTCGCCGTCGGCAGGCGGTTTTCCCGGCGCGGACCGCCGGCCCATGCGGGAGAAACGGATCGCGGCCTCGGAAGCGCCTTCGCGCGCGAATATGTCGGCCGGGAGCTGGCCATCGAGGTCATCGAGTCCGACGCCTAGCGGCCGGAACTCGTCCTTGAAGTTCGCGAAGTAGCCCTTGAGGTAAAGTACCGGCAGCTCGGACAGACCGTGCTGCGCGACGTAGTCCGCCTCGTGGGCCGCAAAGCCCAGGCGCTTGAGCACGACGGGGTCGGCGAGTTCCTGGTCCGAGTACCACCGATCGCCGATGCGGCGAAAGACATTCTCGTTCCGGCGCCAGCGCAGCGGCTTGAGCCCGAACTGGTCGATGTAGTCCCAGACCAGCGCGTAGGCCGGCCGCCCGGGGAATTGCTCCGCGCCCGCGTCGGCGTAGAGTCCGCCCGGCAGGCCTTCGCGCAGCGTCTTCACGTGGCCGCCCGTCCGTCCCGACGCCTCGAGCAGGATGACGTCGTGGCCGAGTTTCATGAGTTCGAACGCGCAACTCAGCCCGCCGATGCCGCCGCCCGCAACGATCACGCGCTTGCGCGCCCGGGTGCCGGCGCCGCGCAACGGCAGCGTGAGGGCGGCGATCGCCGCGGCGCCCGACTTGAGGACCGCGCGGCGGGAGAGCCCCGCGGCGGAGGCGGACGAAGAAGGAGAAATGGAGGAGGAAAGCATGACGAAAATCGATCGCAGGGACTCACGGTTCGACGTACTTCTCCGCGTCCCACGCCCGCAGGATCGCCGCGGGTCCGCCGCCGAAGTAGGGATATTTGTCGAACTCGTCGAATTTCGGGTCGAGCCGCGGGTCATCGGTCGCCTTCATCCAGGCGTCCACCCGCCCGGACATTTCACGCAACACCGCCGCATACTCGGGCCGGCCGGCGACATTCTGCAACTGATCCGGGTCCTTGCGCAGATCGTAGAGCTCCTCCGGTGCGCGCTTCTTGAAGCTGAGCGCGAAGAGCCGCTTCATCGACGGTTCGTTCTGATGCCGCATCATGTATTCCTTGGTGATGCTGGGATCGATGTCGCCGTAGTCGCCGACCGCGTAATACACAATCGGATCGCCCGCCGGCTGCCGGTTCGGCCGGAGGTTCCGGATGTAGAGGAAGTCGCGGGTGCGCACGCCGCGGATCGGATAACTCAGGTCGCCACGCCGCACATTGGCGTGCCGCTCCCGCTCGACAAAAACGTGATCGCGCTTCACCGCGCTCGGTTTCCCCGTCAACAGATCGAAGAAACTCCGTCCCGTCATCTCCGGCCAGGGCACGAGCCCCGCGAGTTCGAGAATCGTCGGCGCGTAGTCGGTGACAGACACGAAGTCCTCCACCACCCGCCCCGCCGGGATCTTCCCCGGCCACCGGACCGCCAGCGGCACGTGCGTGCCCGCGTCGTACACATTGCCGAGCCCGCGCGGCATCTGCCAGCCGTTGTCGCTGGTGTGGATGACGACGGTGTTGTCGAGCTCTCCCATCTGCTCCAGCCGGGCAATGATCTCGCCGAAGGCGGCGTCCATCTCCTGCACCGACGCGAGGTAGTTCGTGATCTCCTCCCGGACCTCGGGCACGTCCGGCAGGTAGCCCGGCACGGTCACGCGCTTAGGGTCGATCCCGGCCTTCGCCCCGGAGCCCGGCTTCCAGTTGCGCAGCGCGGTGTGCATCGGCCCGAACCAGTAGAAGAACGGCTGCCCGGGCGCCCGCTGCTTCAGAAAGTCATTGAAATCCGGATACAGCTTTCCCGCCGGTGTCTCCGTGCGTCCGTAGCCCAGGTAGAGTCCGGGCGCCCAGCCCTTCTGGCTGTACCCGGCGTGGTAGCCGCTCACGGTCAGGGCGTCGACGAAGACGCGGAACTTGCCGGAGAACCGCCCGCCGTGGTTCGCGATCTCCTCCAACTGGTGTGCGGCGCGGCCGGTGACCAGACTCGAGCGCGTCGGGCCGCACGAGGGCACCGGGCAGAACGCGTGCGCGAACCGCGTGCCCTCTCGCGCCATCCGGTCGAACACCGGGGTTTTCACGACCTTGTCGCCATTGGCGCCGGCGTGGTCGTAAAGCCAGTTGTCCGCGAGCAGGAAGAGGATGTTCGGCCGGCCCGGCGTGCCGGCCGCGGACGCGGCGGCGGTCAGGGCCAGAAAACCGGCGAGAACCAAACCGCGACGACGAATCGAGGACTTCATGAGACTCATGGGCGAAGCTTCAGATGCGGAAGAAAAGTTTGCGGCGATACAGCCACCAGCAGAAGAGCCAGAGCAGCAGCAGGACGGTGGTCTTCTCCCAGATGGGACCGTACGTACCGGTGAACAGGCTGCTGCCAAACTGGATCTTGAGCATGCGCACGATCCACGCCGGCCAGAGGAGCGTCATGATATAGACCACGAGCGAATTGACGCCGAAGACCACCAGCGGAAACGCCCAGGCCCGCCAGCCGCGCAGGTCGATGATCCAGTAGAAAGCCGCGAGCATCCAGAGCGTCCAGGCCCCGCTGTAGAGCGCGAACGACGGCGTCCAGATTTTCTTCACCACCGGGCAGATCGTGAGCCCCGCCGTCACGCCCACCGCCATGCAGATCGCCCCGGCCACCACGAGCCAGCGGAACTTTTGCGCGCCGCTCCGCGCGCTCATCAGCACCTGCCCGCTCATGACTCCGAGGATCATGTTGGCCATCGACGGGAAGAAATTGAGCGTCTGCACGCCGCCGACGTAGGTGAGGAAGGGCTTGTCCTGGGGAAACAGGTTCAACAGCCACCGGTCGAAGTCGCCCGCGACATTGGCGTGCTTGCTCCAGTGACCGCGAAACCCCTCGAGAATGTCACCGGGCTTCAGGCCGAGCCGCGCGAAATTGTAGTCCGGCCCCGGCAGCGGATAGAGCGCGAAGAGCAGCCAGTAGCCGACAAGAATCGCAGCCATCACGCTGAGCTGGGTGCGAAAGGGCCGGTTGAGCAGCAGGAAGACGAACACGTAGCCGAGCCCGATCTGCGTCAGCACGTTCAGGAAACGCGAGTGCTGCGCCATCAGCGCGGTGCCGATCGCGCACAACACCAGCGCCCGGATCACCGCGTGGCCCAGCTGACGGCGGTACGGGTCTCCCTCCCGCTGCCGGCGGGCGAAGGAGAACGGCATCGCCACGCCGACCATGAACATGAACGACGGCATGATGAGGTCCCAGAGGACACCCCATTCCCAGGCCGTATGCACAAATTGATTGCCGATGTCGGCCCAGGCCGTGTCGGGGAACTTGCGCGCCATTTGCACGGTGCCGAAGCCGGCCGAAGCCAGGAGGAACACGATGAAACCCCGGTAGGCATCCAGGGACATGAGCCGGCCCGATCCGGCCGGCGACGGGGCAGCCCCGGCCTGCGGCAACCGGGAACCGGATACGGTGGCGGGCGCTGGCGCGGAGTCGGTCGACATGGAGCGGGCGGCGGACATCAGTCGAGCTGCGGCGGCACGTTGCCGAACAGCCAGGGTTCGCCGGGCTTCTTCAGGGGCGGCGGCTCGGGCACCTTGCCCGGTTTCATCGCTTTGATCAGCTCCACGCCGGTCTCCGCGAACTGCCGGCCGGCCGTGACGTCGAGATTGCTGTACGACGTCAGCCGCGTTTCGTAGCCACCGCCACGCGGCCCGAAGGCCTCCTCGGTCGGAACATAGCCGACGCAGCCGTTCGCCAGCTCGACCGGAAACGTGAACGGGAACGGACTGCGCTGTTTGATCTCCAGGCCGTATTCCACGAAGTACTCCGCGGGATTGCTGATATAGACGGCGGGCCCCACCTGGATCGCCTGCACCTCCACCTCCACCGTCCGTTGAGTCCGCGCCAGGAAATCGATCATCAGCGTTTCCTTCGCAAACGTCCACGCCGTCTGCGCCGGGACGCCCGGCTTCTTGCCCGCGGCGATGATCGCCCGGGCCCGCTCGACGTTGGCGGCGGACGGCGCGCGCCGGTCGATCGTCCAGACCTTGGTGCGCACGTCCAACGGCACCTCCGCGCCGCGCTCCGCCGCGAGCAGCACCTTGACCGCCTCGGCGCCAACCCGCCCGCCGACGATTTCCATCCAGCGGGCTTCGGACGGACGCTCGAACCGCGCAAACGGATCGATCTTGGAAATGTCACCGCACGCCCCCGCCAGGTAAACCACCGGCGCCTTGCTGTAGAACGCCCCCTGGATGGTGCGCTCGAGATGATAGACCCAGTTCGCGGAGATGCCGTCCGGAATGACGTTCGTGTGGCACGCGAAATTCACGATCGAACCGAGCAAACGGCCCTCGAGGTCCCACGCGCCGATGACACCGACATCCGGATCGATCGGCCCGGCCGGCGCGACGTTGTCGGGATTTCCGACGCCTGGATTCGTCCACGTCTGGCCATTCTTCATGCGCACGCGGCGATTGAAGCCCACCTCGTCCTCCCGGCCGTTGCCGAACCCGAGTTGCGCCGGCACGACCGCCGCAGCAGCGGCCGAGACCGCCGCCACGATCTGCGCCGTGACGTGCTTGAGGTAGGCGGGGTCTGCAGCGGACGACTGCTCATACGCGAGCTGGCGTACGACGTCACCGGCCTGGTCGTATTGTCCGGGCTGCACCATGCCGGTGGGACCCGAGGAATGGGAATGCGAGGCCGCGATCATCACGGCGGCCGCGGGAATCCTCGTTACGCGCGCGATCTCCGCGCGCGCTTCCTGCACCACCTTCCGGTCGATCATCAGCGCGTCGAGCCCCACGAGGGCGACCGTCTTCCTGCCGTCCGCGAAAACCGCCGCCCGGACCTTGCAGGGATCGAGCAACTGGCGGTGAAACGCCTTCCCATAGCCGCCGGGCCGCTCCTGGCCGATCTGCGGAGTGATGTCGTGTTCCGCAAAGCCAGCCTGGATGGCGGCGGAGGCGGCGCCCGGAAGGACAAGCGCCAGCGCGCAACGCCAGGCGAGCAGGACGCACTTCTTCCTGGGAGCGCGGCCGCCCT
>JBEIHL010000102.1:0-7903 GCA_040381375.1 Opitutaceae bacterium | reverse complement strand
GGCCTGGCCCTCGGCGAGATAGGCGGCCTCCTGACTGTGGGTGTCCCACTTGTTCTCGGCCCGGCTCTCCTCGCTGATTGCTTCGTCCCGGGCGAGGGCGGCGGCCCCCGACGAGCGGTCGAGCTCTTGCCGGAGCTGCTGCAGGATGGCGGCGCGGAGATCTGATTTGTTCAAGGCTGCGAAAATTTTGGTAAAACCCGGCCTGAGCCCTTCGGTCTGCTACCCACCGGAGCCGAAGAGCAGGTACGGACATTACCCGTCCGGAACGACTTTTGGGCATAAAGCATGGCGCGAAAAATCAGTTTCATCAACTACAAGGGCGGCGTCGGCAAGACGTCGCTCATTGTAAACACCGCGGCCGCGCTGGCGAAGCTCGGGAAACGGGTCCTGCTTTTCGATTTCGACACCCAATCCAACGCCAGCATCTGGCTGCTGAAGCTCGAGCGCTGGAACAAGCTGAACGCGACCGGCGAGGGCGCCGTGTACTCGATTTTCGACCCGGGCCGGGCGCAGGTGAAGGATATCATCATCAAGGATGTCATCGAGGGCAAGGCGGGGGAGAAGCTGCTGCCGGGCCTCGATCTGGTGCCGACGACGTTCAACCTCGTCGACCTCGAGAGCGAATACAATGGCGACCCCAAGCGGCCGCCCTACCAACTGTTCTATGAGCAGCTCGCCGCAGTCGAAGCGAACTACGACTTCATCCTTTTCGACTGCCCGCCCAATATCCTGCGCGCGTCGCAGTGCGGCGTCTTCTCCTCGAACGAAATCTACGTTCCCGCCAATCCCGACGCGCTGAGCCTGATCGGATTCACGCTGCTGGTGGAGAAGTTGCAGAAGTTTCACCAGCTCACGGCCAGTTTCCGCCGCGGCAGCATGGGGACGCCCGCCCTGGTGCAGGGCATCATCTTCAACTCCATCAAGAACGGGGTGGACATCGAGGTGCCCAAGATGCGGATGCAGCTTCGCCTGAACCAATTCAAGGCGGCGAAGCGCTCGGCGCCGACCGCCAAGATTTTCGATTCGCAGATCCGGGACGCGATGGTCGTCCGCCGCTCGGTCGCGCTCGGTCTCCCGGTCGTGCTGGTCAGCGGCGAGGCGGCCGACCTCGGCAGCACCGGAGACAATGTCGTCAGCGACTACCGCCGGTTGGCTCACGAAATCATCCAGCACGTTCGGGCCTGACCCCCGGCGGGCGTATCTAAAAAAATAATTACATGAAAACCGAGAATGCTATCGCGAAAGAATGGGACGAGGTGCGGAGTGCGTTCGCCTCCTCGATCATGGTTGACACCTCGATCAACAGCCTGGCCCAGAACCTCGACGGCCCGGAGTGGCCGATCAAGAGCAAGGAAGACACCCCCGCGAAGTACATCGATCTCAACTACGAGGAGGTGGTCGAGCTGCTGCTGTTGAAGGGCCAGAAGGAGGAGCTCGTGGAAAAACTCGTGGCCATCCTCCGCGAGACCCTGGCCTTCGACACGCCCTACGGCGACATGGTGGCGCAAGCCGCCGCCGCTTCGGAACGCGAGAATCCGATCCTGCGGAACCTGGCCAAACTGGGCATTCCGGAAAATTTCCCGATCGCTCTCACCGCGCTCGACCAGGGCACGATGGAATTTTGTGAGCTCGAGAAGCTCACGACGCTGGCGGAGTTCGCTACGTTCTCCCAAGGCATGTCGCAAAGTGTCATTGTGGGCGGAGATTTCCGGCGCCTCCTGAACGCGCTTTCCCACGTCGACGAGAAGTCCCTCGCGGACGTCCTGCCGTTCCGGCCGGGGCAACAGGGTCTGCACCTTGTCGAGGCCATCGGCCAGGCGGCGCGCTCCGCCGACGGTCCGGGGCGGACCGAGCTCGCCACGACGTGGTTCCGGAACGAACTTTCGACGATCGAGCGCGACGTACGCACCGGAGGCTCCGTCGAGCGCTACTTTGTGGCGCTGGGCAACCCCGAGCTGGAAAAGCGTGCGATCGATTTGCTGCGTCCCTATCTGCGACTGCCGGAACCGCCGAAAAAGAAGTCTGGCTGGTTCAGCTGGTTCAGCTGGTTTAGGCGCAAATAGGGGTCATGCCAGAACCGGGCCCGATCAAGTTCCCGCTGCGGCGTGACACGCTGCCGCCCCTCATACTTCCGCGGCGTCGTTTTGTGGCCGGTCGTGCGGCCACGAATGTGATGGATGCGACGGCCGCCGCGAGGGAATCGATCCAGGCCATCGTCGCCGCGACCCGCTCGCCGTTCGGCGCCGGCCCCGATCTTTCGCTCGAGAATGTGCTCGAGCTCGAACGTACGCTCCGCGTCCTCGAGCGCTCCTTGGCGGAGCGAGAACGCGTGATTGCAGATACCGAGAGCCGGCTGGCGGAGCGCGAGCGCGACACCGCCGAGGCGGAGGCACTGCTGCTGGCGCGCGAGCACCTCAATGCGGCGACCCGCCAGACGGGCGCCGACGGTACGGGTTCCCCCGAGGAACTGGCCGCGTTCGAGAAGGTGAAGGCCGAGCTGGAGCGGCAGGAAGCCAACTTGCTCGAGGCCAAACAGGCCGTGCGCGAGCGGGAGGTGTTCCTCGACGAGTCAGAGACGCGACTCTTCGAGAAAGTGCAGGCGCAGCAGGACAAGGAGAATGAACTCGAGCAGCGGGAAGAGGACCTGCGGATCCGCATGCACCGCATGCGGCAGCATGAGGCGCAGTACGATCCCAAGGCAGCCGCAGCCCTCAAGGCCGAGGACGAAGCGGCCAAGAAGCGCGACGAGTTCAACGAGTAGGGAAAGTGCCCGGATAATTCGGGGTAAACTTTGCGCGAGTTCGTCCGATACTGATAGGTAGCCGCCGCAGTGCGGACTGCTGATGCCTGAACCAATCGCCCACGTTCCCGCCCCCGTCGTCCGCCCGGTCGAGTTTGCTTCGATCGGCGGCGAGGCGGAGCAAGCCGCCTGACGCATGCCCTCGAAAACTGCGAAATTGCCCGACAAGCCGCCGACCCTGGCGGAGGTGTGTGAGCGGGCACTGCGACTGCCCTGTTCGCCGGCGATTCTACCGCGGCTGACCGCCGTGCTCGCAGACGGCGAGAGTTCCTGTGACGACATCGCGGACATCATCAAGCTGGATGCGGCGCTGGCGGCTTCGACCTTGCGGCTGGCAAATTCCGCCTACTTTTCCGCGGGCGGCCCGGCGGAAACGGTGGCCGACGCCGTGGTGCGGCTGGGTGCGCGTGAACTTTACCGCCTGGCGTCGCTCGCGCTCGTGAGTCGCTGGGAAGCGGGTTCCTCGACGCGGGGCGAGCCCGGTGATTTCTGCCGTCACGCGCTGTGCACGGCCCTGGCGGCCGAGGCGCTGGCGGAGACGAGCGAGCGGGTCGATCCGCAGATTGCCTACACCGCAGGCCTCGTGTGCGACCTGGGCAAACTGGCGGTGGCGCACGCCTGCGCGGGCTTCTTTCCGTCCATTCGCACCTATTGTTCGACTCGAGCCAGCACCTGGTCGCAGGCGGAGTATGCGGTGCTTGGCTACACCAACTCAGAGGTCGGCGCGCGCTTGCTCGGCGCGTGGAGCTTTCCTCCCGCGCTTGCCACCGTGACGCAGTACTACGAGCGCCTGTCGGATGCGCCTGAGTCGGCGCTGCCGCTGATCGCTCACCTCCACGCGGGCAAGTTTATCGCGACCTCGTTCGGGCCTGGGGTGGCGGAGGAAGGTTTCTTTTTCGGACTGAACACGGAGTTTCTGGCGCAGTGGGGCTTCACGCCCGAAGTGCTGCAGGAAACCATGGCCGTGGTGCATGACCGCGCGAAAAAACGGCTGCAGGACAAGCTCACTCACGGCGCCGTGCTGATGTGAGGCGGCGCCCGGGTCGGGTCACGTAGGCGGGGTGACTTCACCCCGCGAGCTTCCTTTTGTTCGAAGGTCCGGTCGCCGCAGTTCGAGTGACGATGCGGTACCCGCTCAGCGTGTTCCGCTCAGGCGGCCAGCAGGAACGAGTCGTTCGTGAAGGGCGTCTTCAACGTGATCTCGCCGGTCGATACGTTGAGGTGCAACGTGCGGTTGATCGTGCCGCCGACGGCAGTCTGGCGCACCACGTAGCCATGCTGGGAAAGGAAATCGGCCGTGACGCGCACATTGCGTTCTCCGATGCGAAAGGTGTCGTCGGAGCAGCGGACGCTGGCGCCGCCCGCCACGAAGATGCGGAGGCGCCTGGACTCGGTCTTGAGGTTCGCCAGTGCTTTGAAGAGCAGGGGAAGTCCCGTATCCACGAACATCGCGGGCTGGTCGGCGGCCTTGGACGGTGAGATTTTCGAATCCGGCAGCATCATGTGCAGCATACCGCCCACTTTCGCTAACGGGTCGTAGGCGACCACGGCGACACACGACCCGAGCGCGTAGGTGCTGAGCGTGATCGACGGATTGTCCGAGACGCACATTTCGCCCACGCCCACGATGACACGCTGGGAAGAGCTCACGGCCTTGGTGGGCGGGGGCATGGCGTCACAGGAACACCAGCAGTCGCTGGCTGATCGGCGCCACTTGATTGTGGCTGCGGATCTTGAGGATGGTGGCGGGGCTCAGGGGCTGACCTTCGCCGATGAGCAGGAGTCCGTGCGGACTATAGATTCCGCTGGCGAGCACCATGCCGGGTTCGAGCTCGTGGAGCGTGACCTCGCGCACCTGCTTGGGCAGTTGCGAAAGGCTGCTGACCTCGAGGAATAGACGCACCGCCTCCGGGTCGTACGCCTTGCCGGAGTCGGCGAGGATGGCTTCGATCGCGGCCCTCTTGGCTAGGCCGGATTCGACATAGCCGACGGCAACCGCGAGGCAGCGGGCCGGCCAGGGAATCGCGTTTCCGGCCAGTCCGTCCGGGTAGCCGAGTCCGTCGAATCGCTCGTGATGCGCACGGATGACCTCGCCGACATCGGGCCGGTGATCGACCAGGGTGGCGAGGGTTTGGCCGTAAAGCGGATGACTGTGCAGCAGACTGCGCTCGCGTTCGGTGAGTTGATCGGACTTGGACCGGAACGCCCGCATCATTTCGCGCGGCACGCCGATGAGTCCCAGGTCGCAAAGGCCGGCGGCCGTGCGCAGGGCGTGTCGTTCTCCGTCGGAGAAGTGATCGCGGCGGGCCATTAACGCGGCGAAATCAACGAGGGCCCGCGTCTGGCCGCCGAGGACGGGATCGTACGTCGTGAGAATGCGCCGGCAGAGTTCCAGAGAGTTCTCGTAGCTGGCCGCCAGTTCGCGATTGGCGGCGTCGAAACGGTGCGTCTGCTGCTGGAGGTCGCGGACCTTCGATTCGAGCTGGGCGTTGGTTTCGCGGAGCTGCTGGTTGAGCCGCTCGGTTTCCGCGCGCAACTCGTCGTTGTGGGTGACGAGGTCGTGCCGCTGTACGGCGTTGCGGACGGTGGCGATGAGCTCTTCCCGAAGCCAGGGCTTGGCCACGAAGCGGAAAATTTCGCCCTTGTTGATCGCATCGACGATCGTTGGCAACGCGAGTACCGCCGTGATCAGGATGCGCGAGGCGTAGGGCCGGAGCCGGCGGCTCTCGATCAGGAAATCGAGGCCCATCATCTCGGGCATGCGTTGATCCGAGATGATGACGGCGAAGTCGCGTTCGCTTAGGATCGCGAGCGCCTTCAGCGGGCTCGTGCAGCCGACGACGTGGAAGCCTTCTCGTTCGAGCGTGAAGCTCAGGGCATTCAGGACGACCGGCTCGTCGTCCACCACGAGAATGGTCGCGGGGGGGAGCTTCGGGGCGGCCGCCGCAGTGACGGGGCCCGGCACCGCGGACGAGTCGGTCGGAGGGGCCGCGATCATCGGCGGGCCTTCTGGCGGGGCGTGACGGATGACACCCGCTCAGCCCGGAAGGGGCGGCGCGGGTCGGCGGGAAGGCGGAAGATTGCGAACACACTGTCCCTCATGCGTCAGTATCCTTGGAATAATCGGCGCAACGGGAGTGAAGTGAAGGTCCCAGCCGGGATTTCGGCGGCGCGTCGAATGGGTGTTCCACCCGAAACGGCATCCGCCGCGTTGGAGGAGGCAAATTCTGCCGGCGATCCCGCCGCGGTCTGGGCGAACGATGCCGCCGGTGCACGCGTAAAGATGTAGTATCATCAGGAACAGATACTTGCGCCTGCGATAAACCCCGTGGCATCGGCCCTGCTTAGGGTAGGGGCCATGATCGATCCGATTTTCCAGACCGACAACTATCAGTTGGCGCGGAAGCTTCTTGATGCGGCGGTGCTGCGTCACGAAGCCGTGGCGACCAACATTGCGAACGTTGAGACGCCGGGTTTTCGCCGGCTCGACCTGGCGCCGGATTTTGGCCTGCAGCTCAAGGCCCGCATGGCCGCGGGTGATTTTGGCAAACAAGCCGCCGGCCTGCAGCCGAAGCTCGCTGAGGATACGACGGCCCGCACCGTGCGGCCCGACGGCAACTCCGTGGAGCTGGAGCGCGAGCTGATGATCATGAACCGCAATACGGTGGAGCACGAGTTCCTGAGCGAACTTGTCTCCAGCAACCTGAAACAACTCCGGCTGGCGATCACGGGCCGTCCCGCCTGAGCCGCGCTCTGCTCGCTGTCATCCTTTCCGCCATGAACCTCATTTCCGGCATCGACGTCACCGCAGGCGCGCTGAACGCGCAGAAGACCCGGCTCGATTTGGTCGCGCAGAACATCGCGAACGCGCAGACGACGCGGGGCCCCGATGGCGCGCCGTACCAGCGGCAGGTGGTTTCGTTTGAGTCCGAACTCGTGCGGCGCAGCGGTGCCAACGGGCAGCCGCTCCAATCTGTGCGCGTCGCGGGCATCTCGCCCGATCGTTCGCCAGGGCAGCAGGTCTACAACCCGCAGCATCCGGACGCGGGGCCGGACGGACTGGTCACCATGCCGAACGTCAACATGGCCTTCGAAATGGTCGACCTCATCACCGCCTCGCGCGCCTATGAGGCCAATCTCTCGGTGGTGAAGAACGCCCGCCAGATGGCGCTCAAGACGATGCAGATCGGAAAGTAAGCTGACGTATCCACTTTCCCATGTCGCCCATCGGTTCCGTCAATCCCTTTTCCGCCCCGGCGCTGACGCGTCCGGACGCGGTGCCGGCCAAGCTCAGCCTGCCGCCGCTGCCCGCGAACATCGCGGGGCCGCAGGAGGGTTTCGGCACGATGCTCGACGGTCTCGTCGGCAGCGTCGAGGCGAAGCGCGCGGCGTCCCAAGCCGAGACGCGCAAGGTCCTGCTCGGCGATTCCGACCAGCTTCACCAGAGCGTGATCGCCATGCAGGAGGCTTCCGTCGCTTTCACCATGATGGTCGAGGTGCGCAACAAGCTGGTCGAGTCCTACCAGGAACTGATGCGCATGCAGGTGTGAGTGAGTCGCCGCCATTAACGCCGCCCCGGATCCTCCTCCCTTTTTTTAGATGAAGAATTTCTCCCAGTTCCTCCTCGATCTTTGGAACCAGCTTGGTCTCAACCAGCGCGTTTCCCTGATCGTCGCGGCCGTCGCGGTCGTCGGCGGACTCATCGGCGTGGTCATGTGGTCGCAGCGGCCCGATTACCAATTGCTCTATGGCCGGATGGGCGAGCGGGACGCCGCGGCCGTCATCAGCCATCTGCAGTCGCAGAACATTCCGCACCAGGTAACGGCCGGCGGCACCGCCGTGCAGGTGCCTAGCAAGCTGGTGCATAAGATCCGAATGGATCTCGCGGGCAAAGGTATCCCGAGTGGCGACGGCGTCGGCTTCGAGATTTTCGACAAGGGGCAGTTCGGGCTCTCCGATTTCGTTCAGCGCACCAATTACATTCGCGCGCTGCAGGGTGAACTCGCCCGCACGATTGCGCAGTTGCACGGGGTGCGCTCGTCGCGCGTGATGATCGTGCAGCCGGAGAACCGGCTGCTGCTCACCGAACAGGGCGTGAAGTCC
>JBEIHL010000101.1:0-7907 GCA_040381375.1 Opitutaceae bacterium | reverse complement strand
TCGTCGCTCCCGTGCTCCCGGTGATCGTCACGTCGCGCAGGAACCGGCTCGCGCGAAAAGACAGCCCCGCATAACCGCCGACGGGCGGCGGCGTGCGTTCGAAGACCACTTTCCGCCGGGCCTGCGATGCCTGGTGCCAGTCGACCAGATAGGAGCCGTCGTCGCGCGGTAAACTGATCGTCAGGTCGATCACTTCTTCGAGTACCACGTAATCGGGTTGCGCCCGCGGCGCATACTCCAGCCGCAGGCGGACCTTGGCCCCGTCGCCACCAGCCCGCAGCACCTCGCGCCCGACGATCCGGGTGATGCCGTCCGCCAGACCCGTGTCGCGCTTCTCTTCCCAATAATTCACGCCGTCGATGAGTTTCCAGGAATGCCACAACCCGTAGTGCCACGGGTGATCGGGCGGCGAACACCACGACAGGCCGCGTCCATCGACCGTCTTGATGGGATCGAAATGCGGCTTCGTCGCACGATCTCCGAAGTTCAGACGCCAGATCGTCCCATAGGGCCCGACGAGCGCGAGTGATTCGCCGGGCACCTGTTCCCAGCGGTAGCGGGTGGCACCAGGGATCTTGAACTCGTCGGGCTGGGGGCGGTACTCTCCGCTTGCACCCGATGCCGGCGTTCGGACCGCCGCCGCGGATGCCAAGGGCGCAAAACCCAGGAGAGCCCACGCAAAAAGACACGGATAGTGACGGTTCATGATTCGTGTTTCTCGAGCTGCTCCGGGAACCAAGGGTGACGGCAGGGCTACATGGAACGCGGCTCGTCAGAGGAGCTTTTTCAGGTGTTCGACAGAGTAGGCCGCCTGATCAATCGTGCCACACTCGACCGAAATCACGATGTCGCGCTTCGCCTTCCGGCAGATCCGGATCACGCGGGCCCAGTCGATCACGCCCTCGCCGCAGGCGCAGCCGACGGGCGTACCGGTCACCTTCCCGCGCTCCTGGCCGGATTGCTGCACGGAGATATCCTTCGCGTGAAGATGCACCAACCGGCCCAGCACGCGCTGAAGCCACTGGTACGGATCGTGGCCGCAGAGATAGCTGTTGCCGGTGTCGAAGTTGATGCCCACCGCCGGGCTTTTCACGAGTTTGTAGATCCGATCGAGGCCGGCGGGGTGCTTGCTGTACTGCTGGTGCGGTTCGAGACCGATCAAGACTCCGCGAGGCTCGGCGACTTTGGCGGCTTCCATGATCGTGTAGCGCATGAGCGTATGGTCTTCTTCTTCCGTGGTCCATTTGGGCTTCGGTCCTTCGTCGGTGTTGACGACGGGTGCTCCGCACTCGGCGGCGAAACGTACCGCCTGCTTGAGGTACTCCACGCTGATCTCGGGTTTGCAGAGCGGAGTGTGCGCGCTGAGGCCCGAGAGCTTGACGCCGGCGGCCGCGCACGCGCTCTTCACCCGGAGGGGATCGTCGAGCATCGACACGCTGTGAAAATAGCCGGCCTCGCTGAGGAGCTCGCGCCCCCAGTGGACCATCGGTTCGACGTACTCGTAGCCCAAGTCGGCGGCTTTCTGCACGCCCCATTCGAACGGTTTGTCCGCGTGGCGGACGAACTCGAGGTTGATGCCCAGTTTGACGTTGCTCATGGCGATGGAGGTTGCGGTTTCAAGATGCGGCGTGGGACCGTGGAAATGGAATCGGACGCGTCGGAAGGAAAGAAAGGCCGGGGGTCACCGCGGCATCGGGCGGGCCACGAGGATCGTGACGGCGCCCGCCGCCAGCGACTCGCGGTGCTCAAATCGCGCCGCGGCCGGACCGCCGAAGCGGTGTTGCAGAGTAAACGCGGCCTGCCAGGTCGGTCCTTCTCCCTCTGGTGTCAGCCGGTAGAGCGCCCATGTACCATCTGTCGGGATCCCATATTCGCCTGCCTCGAGGGCCAGGCCAAATTGCACCTCGGTCGACTTCCGCGCATTGGCGAAGACATAGGCAACGGTGCCATCCGGCGCGCGCCACACGGCGTGCGGCACCGAATCGCCTTCGAGCACCCCCGCCGGCTCGGCCGGGGCGATGTCACGGCGGACCACCGGCCGCAGCATGCGGCCGTACGCCAGCCAGGGGGTGGCGACGGTCCGGTGGGCGACGAGGTTGCGGTAGTACGCCACCTTGGCCGCATCGAGCACGGTCTTGGCGGTGTCGGTGTAAAGTTCGCGGTCGAAGATCCTCCCCACAGGCGCGCCCCAGGCGAACTGGGAGGCGGGATCCCGCAGTTCCAAGGGCGGCCCGCTCCAAGCGCTCGTCTTGTCGCCGAACGGCCGGCGGAATTCGCCGTAAAGCGCGTGGCGCATCGGCAGATTACCCATGAAGGAAATAAAGCCGTCGATGTGGTCGAGATAGCAATCGGCGTTGCCTTCCATCCACATCACGAAGTTCGGATTGCGCGCGAGCGCCACGCCCTTGTAGCGCCGCACCAACTCGCGCATGCCCAGCGTGCGGGTGTTGCCGCCCATCGACTCGCCCGCCGCGAGGTAGTGTCCGCCCGAGGCCACGCCAAACATGTCGAAGTACACCCCGGGCACCTCCACGCTGTTCAGATTGTTGGTCATCACCGACTCCATGAGCCGCTGATAGGCCGGGTGCACGGGACTGACCATGGCAAGCGGCTGTCCGCCGTAACGCGCCATGACGATGTTGCCCTCGATGTCGCGCATCGCGGCCGCCTCGCCGCCGGCGTTCTTGT
The DNA here is from genome assembly GCA_040381375.1 of Opitutaceae bacterium. GTDB lineage: Bacteria > Verrucomicrobiota > Verrucomicrobiia > Opitutales > Opitutaceae > ER46. Next base: position 5,219 of record JBEIHL010000101.1, on the reverse strand, counting down.
AGGAAGGGTTGCGCACGTCCCAGAGCAGAGCGCAGGTGTAAGGAAAAACGTGGAGACCGGCCGCGGCGAACTGCTGCGCGATCGCCGGGAACTTCGGGTCGGGACGCTGCTCGGGGCGGGCGACCATGTGGGGCTTGGTATCGTTCCACCCGTACCACTGCACCAGCGTCGGCGGCGACCCCAGCGCACGCACCAGTTCGATGTTGGGCCGGACGAAGCTGGAAACCTCCTGCTGCTTGTCGCCCGAGAAAATGCGCACGCAAAGCGGCGACTCTTTGAACCACTTCGGCAGGCGCTCGTCTTCCGCCAGCGTCTTTTTCGGGAACCAGGGCGTCCGCAGCATGAACTCGCGATAAATCTGCACCGCATCGTACCAGTCCCCGGCATGCGGACCGAACACACACGGGTACGGCATCGTGTACGCCCGCCCGCTGCGCCCCATGTCAGGCGGCAGATGCGTGTAGCGCAGCGTCAGTCGATCGCCCTCCGGGTCGTGCCGGTAACGTTTCTGGTGCCCCTGATCGTCGTGCGCCCCGAGGTAAAATCCGCCGCCGTCGGCGTAGTAGTCGACAAACTGCCAGCCCGCCGCGCCCGGATACAGCATGCCGTCCCAGACAAAAGTGCGCAGGGCCGGCTCGTCGATGCGGATCCCGGTCCAATGCGGGATGGCGAGGAAGGCGCCTGCGCGATCGGCCCGTCCGGCGCCCACGCCGCCCACGATCGGAAAATCCACCTCCCAGAGCGCCACTCCCGCCGGCAATGCTCCGGTTTCGAAGTGCGATTGCATCAGACTGGAATCCGCCGCCAGCGTGAAAGCGGCGCGCGCGGTCACCGACGCGCCGCCCTGCCGCCGCTCCCACTGCAGCTGCAGGGTCGCCGCGCTAGATGCGGGTCGCGCCAGACGCGCTCCCGTGAGTCGCGCCTCCGCCCCCGACCAGTCGCTCCATTTTCCCGCTTCAATCACCCGCAGGTTCCAGAGCGGCACAGGTTCCTCGGCCAGCACGATGGCGTGACGCCGACTCACAGCGGACGGGGCGCCCCACACCGCGCGCAAAGACACGGTCGGTGCCCCGAGGTGAAAGAGAAACGCCGCCTGCGCATTCGCGAGCACGGCCACACCTTCCTGCTGCACCGCCACGAGGCGGTCGGAAGCAGCGCTGCCTAGGGCGATCTGGCGGGCGGTGTCCCGGTAGAGCTTCACCGTCTCACCCTCACGCCCAGTGCGCTCCGCCGCCGCCGCCGCGGCCCACAGAACCTCGATGGCCGCCTGCGCGGCCGGATTCACGGACCGAGGCGCGGCAGCAGTCGGCGCCTCCACCGCCTGCACCTTCACCTGCCACGGCATCAGGGAACGCACGCTCGCCTCCACGCCGCCGGCCGGACCGGCGTAGATTCGCGCGTGCCAGAGTTGCGCCTCACCGGTCCACGGATGCGTCCGCCCGTCCAGTCGGCCGCGTTGCCAGCCAGCCGCCACCGTCACGGCATTCTCGGTCACCTCCGGCAGGCTCAGGCGGTGGCCGACCAGCCCGAACGCATCGCCGGCATGGCGCAGGACCACGCGGGCCGGAGTCGGACCGCGCAGACGTTCATCGCCCTCCTCCGCCTCCTCGTCGCGCGCGACCGAGAAGTCGCCGCGGCCGAACCGGTGCGACTGCAGCTGCAGGGAAACGATCCGCTCCGGCACGGTTTGGGCGGGAATCCGCATCCAAGACTCAATGATGGGACTGCCCGCTAGAAAAAGCTGCCGCAGGTGAAAGCGCACCCCGAAGGCGGGACTGAGCGGCAGGGAGCCCGGCACGTCGAGCACGCAGCCGAGGGCGGCCGCGGGGCTTGCGGCACTCCCGAGGCGCACGCGAATCGGCTCCCCCGGCACGCCAATGCGGGCCGCCTTGCCGTTGAGGCCGTCCGCCGACACCACCTCGACGCGGCGCCCCGCCGGCAGGAAGGTGAGCTGGCGCGGCGCGGCGTTCTTCTGCGGATCGAACTCGAACCGGTAAGAGCCGTTGCCGATGGCGATCCCCGTGGCCGAAATCTGCAGCGAGAGCAGTCCGCCGGGAGTGACTCCGGCCCCACCGCCGGCCGCCAACTTGAACTCCCGCCGGTGTCCGGCCGGGAGCGCGGCATCCAGCGGCCAAAGCACCAGCGCCGGTCCCGGTTGCCCCGGTTGATCGGCGAGCGGAATCACCTGAAGAGGAAGCGCGACTGCCCCGGGCGCCTCCATCGCCTGGATACGAAGACCGCCCATTCCCACGGAACCCGCGGCGGCCGGCAGTTGCCGAGCATCGAGTTCGACGAACACTACGGTGCCGGCGGCCAGAGGTTCCCGCGCCTCCACCGCCAGCCGAAGCGCAAAATCGCGCGGCACCTCCGCTGCGGCGGTCGACCGGTCCCGCCAGATCGCCTGCGGCACATCGGCAAAGGTGGCGGCTCCCTTCTTCGCGGCGGCCAAGGCGGTCCGGTCGGCGACGGGCTCCGTGACATCCCAACCGCCGGTGTAAGCTGGCGCCCCCGAGGGTGCGGCGGCGAAACCCGGCGTGAAGGTCGATGCCGCGAAGGCGAAAATGCGCAGGAGTTTCATGGGGAATTCATTCGTCAGGCGCCAGGGTCAGGGCCCGTCCCGCCAAGCCCGCGGCAGCGTGCCGGCTGGCAGCGGGGTGTGGGGTGCCAGCCGGAGGCCCAGCGAATCCTCCCATTCGACGAGGTGCCGCACCAACCGGCGGGTGAGTTCAGGCTCCGCCGCGGCCCGGTCGGAACGTTCGGCGGTGTCGTTCAGGACATGATACAACTCGTGGTGCCCGTCCCGGTGCGAGATCAGCTTCCACGGCCCCTCGACCACCGCAGCATACTGGTTGTCGTAGCTCCGGTAAGAGATGACCCGTTCGCGCGCGACCCCGCCGCGCTCGAGCAGGACGGGCAGCAGGCTGCGTCCGTCGAGCTTCGGATCGGAGGCGGGATTCGCGCCGGCCGCCTCAACGAGCGTGGGAAAGACATCGGTGAGCGAGATGGGCTCGGCGCACGTCGTGCCGGCCCGTACCCGGCCGGGCCAGGAAACCGCGAACGGCACCCTTGCCCCACCCTCGAACAGCGCGGTCGTGCGAATCTTCGACCCCCGCAGCGGCGGGCGCTCGAAGTAGCTGCCCTGATCGCTCGTGAAAACCACCAGGGTCTTCTCCCGCAGTCCCTCCTCCTCCAACGCACGCACGATGCGGCCAACCGAATCGTCCACGGCGCGCACCATGCCGTCGTATTCCGCCATTTGATCCGAAAGGCCCCGGGCTTTGGCCTCGGCGACATAGTTGGGACGACCGATCACCGGGGTATGCACACCATAGTACCAAAGATTCAGCAGGAAACGCCTAGCGGCATTGGCCTTGATATAGGCGATCGCGTCCGCCGTCTGCTGATCCGCGAGGTAGGTGCCCGGTGGCACCGCCGTGTAGACGTTATCGGGCCAGAACGGCGCAAGATGACTCACCACCAGTCCGCGATTGGTGGTTCCGACCTGCTCGTGAAAGCCCCAATGGATCGGGTGATACTTCTCGTCCCCGAGGTGCCACTTGCCGTGGTGCGCCGTGCGGTAGCCGAGGCGCTGCAGGGCATGGCCATAGGTCTGCGCGCCGGACGGCAACCGGTTGCGCGAGGGCAGGCCGGCGGGATCGTCGACGGAAGGCGAGAACTCCCGGCTTTCCGGGTTGCGCTCCGGCAGATGCCGCACCACGCCCAATTCAGCCGGATGCCGGCCGGTGACCAGGCCGGAGCGGCTGGGACTGCAGGCGGGCGACGCCGCATACGCCCGGGTGAACACCATGCCGCTCGCGGCCAGCGCATCGATGTGCGGGGTCTGGTGGTGCGATCCCTGATACCCGACGTCCGTCCAGCCGAGATCGTCCACGAAAAGGACGACGATGTTGGGCGGGGTCTCGGCCGCGAGCGCGTCCGGCCGGATCGCGGCGAGGACGAGCGCGAGGGCGCTGAAGCCGAGCCGGCCCAAAGCCACCGGCCGTCCGGTCCGCAGGCGAAAGGTGGGGAGAATGTTCATGCACTCCAGATGCCGGCACCGGCTTTAGAATTGATAGGAGCCCTGCAGCTTGATGGTCCGGGGCGTACCGACATTCCAGCGGGTGGTGGTGCCGCTCGGATACCAGAGCTCGTTGGCGAGATTCTCCACGTTTACCTGCAGTTCGTAGGCCTTGCCGCGCGGGCGGTACGCCGCGAAGGCGTTGAAGCGGATCGATTGCGGTACGACAACGGCCATTTGCGTAGCGCTGGCGTTGCGCAGCACGCGCTTGGACTGATACTGCGTGCCGGCGCCGAGCCGTACAAAGAGCGTAGCGCCGGCGGCACGGCCGCATACGCAGCACTACAGGAGGCAAGGAGCAGAGATGCGGCAAAGGTGGGGCGTAACATTGGGTCCAGAGTGGTTGCGGCTTCAGGTTTGCAGAGTGAGGGCCTATGCCGGGATCCCGGGCCGGAGGAGGCATCGAACGGGCAGGCGGGGAATTGGCGCGGGTATCGCCGGGGAGGGTAACGGCGGTAATTCCGTGACATCAGAGAGCGAGGACGCGATCCAACTCGCCGGAAAGCCGCTCCAGCCACGCGGCGTCGGTCAGCCCCGGCGGGCGGTATTGCTCGGTGATCATCCAGCCGGCATAGCCAATGGCATCGAGGGCCTTCAGGACCGCGGGCCAGTCGCTGTCACCGGTCATCAGCCCGGCCTCAAACCCAGCGCGCGGCCCCCGTTCGTCGCGGAGCTTGAGGCTGTATTCCTTCACATGCACTTTCACAATACGCGCGCCGAGGATGGGGATCCACTGCTCCGGGAAGCCGGTTTCAACGACGTTGCCGACGTCGAAGTGCCACCGTACCCAAGGTGACTTGAACGCATCGACGAACGCAGCCGCCTCGAGCGGGCTGAGCAGGAACTTGTTCCAGACATTCTCGATTGCGATCACCACCCCGAGCGACTCGGCCAGCGGCACCGCCGAACGGATTTCCGCCAGCGCCCGGGTGTAGGCATCGTGATATCCGATCTCCTTGTTGACCACACCCGGCACTAGGAGAACGGAATCGGCGCCGTAGGCTTTGGCATCGCGGAGGGATTGCCGCAGCCCTTCGAGGCCGACCGCACGCGTGGCGGGATTGGGCGAAGTGAGCGGGTGCGTCCAGTGCGCCGCGACGACGACGCTCGGGATCTGCAGGCCGCTGGCGTCGCGCGCCGC
>JBEIHL010000100.1:0-7936 GCA_040381375.1 Opitutaceae bacterium | reverse complement strand
GGATCCTTACGCCTCGATCTGCGGCCGGCCCTTTTCCGGCCAATCAATGTGGAAGAATTTCCCGCGCGGCTTATCGGTGCGCTCGTAGGTGTGCGCGCCGAAGTAGTCACGCTGGCCCTGGAGCAGGTTGGCCGGCAGGCGGGCCGAGCGGTATCCGTCGTAGTAGGACAACGCCGAGCTGAACGTCGGCACCGGCACGCCGCACTCGGAGGCGAGCGCGACGACCTTGCGCCAGTTCTCCTGCGCCTTCTGCACGGTCTTGTTGAAATACGGATCGAGCAGCAGATTCGCGAGGTCGGGCTTCCGCGCGTAGGCCTCGGTGATCTTCTGCAGGAACACGGCGCGGATGATGCAGCCGCCCCGCCAGATCTGCGCGATCTCGCCGAAGTTCAGCGTCCACTTGTACTCCTTCTGCGCCTCGCGCATGAGCTGGAAGCCCTGCGCGTACGAGCAGATCTTCGAGCAGTAGAGCGCGTCGTGGATCGCGGCGATCAGCGCCTTCTTCGAGCCGCGGTACTTCTTCTTTGGGCCCTTGAGAATCTTCGAAGCGGCGACGCGCTCTTCCTTGATCGCGCTGAGGCAGCGGGCGAACACCGACTCGGCGATCGTCGGAGCGGGCACACCCATGTCGAGCGCGTTGACCGACGTCCATTTGCCGGTGCCCTTCTGGCCGGCCGTGTCGAGCACGATGTCGACGAACGGCTTCTTCGACATCGGATCCTTCTGTTTCAGGATGTCCGCCGTGATCTCGATCAGGAAGCTGCCGAGCATGCCGGCGTTCCATTCGGAAAAGATCGCGCCCATTTCCGGCGCCTTGAGGCCGAGCAGACCCTTCATGAGGTCGTACGCCTCACATATCATCTGCATGTCGCCGTACTCGATCCCGTTGTGGACCATCTTCACGTAGTGGCCCGCACCGTTCTCGCCGATGTACGTCGCGCAGGGCACGCCGCCGACGATCGGTTTGCCGGGGGCCGCGCCCGTGAGCGGCTTGCCGGTCTTCGCGTCGACCTTGGCCGCGACCGCATTCCAGATCGGCTCGAGATGCTGCTTGTAGGCGGCACGGTCGCCGCCCGGCATAAGCGCCGGACCGAAACGCGCGCCTTCCTCACCGCCGGACACGCCGGAACCGATGAAGCGGAGGCCTTTTTCGCGCAGGGCCTTTTCGCGGCGGATCGTGTCGGTCCAGAGCGCGTTGCCGCCGTCGATGATGATGTCGTCCTTCTCCAGCAGCGGGACGAGACTGTCGATCACGGCGTCGGTCGCCTTGCCGGCCTGAACGAGGATGATCATCTTGCGCGGCTTGGAAAGCGATTGGACGAACTCCTCCAGCGTCTTCGCCCCGACCACCCCGCCGGGCGTGTTGGGATTCTCGGCCACGAACTTTTCCGTCTTCTCGGTCGTGCGATTGTAGACCGAAATCTGGAAGCCGTGGTCGGCGATATTGAGGGCGAGGTTTTGACCCATTACGGCGAGCCCGATGAGTCCGATGTCGGAATGCGATTTGGCCATGGCGAAAGAAACTTGCCGAGCAGTAGGCGAATACCCCGGAAAACCAAACCCTTTCTCGTGCCGGATGATGATTATGACGCCGGCTCCCGACCCACATCAGCGCGAGCCCTTGCCCTTGCTGGGGAAAAATTCGGCGATCCGCTCCACCACGGGAGTGGCCCAGGCCGGTTCGTCGCGGTTATACACCCAACTGAGCCCGAAGATCGAAAGGCCGACGATGACAATCGCGGCGAGCAGCACCCGGTTCATCCGCGCCAGCTTGCGCAGCACGATCACGACGACGATGAGGGCTGCGACGCCGGCGGCTAACTTGAGCCAGACCTCCGTAGGGATCCCCTTCAAACGGTCGGCCGTAGACTGGGTGGCGGCGGCAAGAAAATGCATGGGGCGGGAGAACAACGAGGTGGATCGCGATACCAGCAGGATGCGACCCGGCGGCAAGTCCGGAGCGGACGCATCCAAATCCTGGGAGCGCCGGACTCCAGCCCGGCCCGCTGTTGCCGTTGGTACGGGCAGCCGGGCTGGAGCCCGGCACTCCCAGGCGAGCTTCCGCCTCAGCCGCCTGAGCCGGGTGCCGCCGCGCCCGGCCCGGTGTGGTCGCCGCGCGAGGCGCAGTTGATCCAGGCCGTGGCACCGTCGACGTAGTGCTCCTTTTTCCAGATCGGCAGCCGCGCCTTGGCTTCGTCGATGACGTAGCGGCAGGCGTCAAACGCGTCGCCCCGGTGTTCCGCCGTCACGCCGACCCACACCGCGAGCTCGCCCAACGGAAGGTGCCCCACGCGGTGCACGGCCGCGACTCCGAGCAGGGAAAAACGCGTCCGCGCCTCGGCCAGGATCCGCGCGCCCTCGGCTTCTGCGAGCACCGCGTACGCCTCGTATTCGAGCGACTGCACGGGCAGCCCGTCGTTGCGGTTTCGCACCCAACCCTCGAAGGTGACACACGCCCCGGCGCGTACGTCCGCCAGTTGGCGTTGCAGCGCGGCGGGGTCGATCGGTTGGGCGGAGATGCGGAAAGCGTCCATGCGCACAAAAGCAAGTTGCCGTCGCCGCTCAACCTCCCGCCACCGGCGGAATGAACACGATGCGGTCACCGTCGCGCAACAGCGTAGCGGCATCGACAAACGCGTCGTTCACCGCGGCGCGGACCCGGTCTCCCGGCAGCGTGAAACCGTGCCGCGCGCGCAACTCCTCGTAGAGCGCGCCGGGCGTGGCGGCCGCGGTGGTGAGCTTCTCCTGCGACAAGCCGCGCTGCTCGCGCAGGATCGCAAAATAATGGACGTCGAGGGTAGGCATCGCGTTTACGAAGCGTGATAGTCGCTCTTCCCGCCGGTCTTTTCCAGCAGCCGCACCGCTTTGATCACGATGCCGTGCGTCACGGCCTTCGCCATGTCGTAGAACGTCAGCGCCGCCACCGTCGCGCCGGTCAACGCCTCCATCTCGACCCCGGTCCTCGCCTGCGTCTGCACGCGGCAGTGAATCTCGATCTCGCCGCGTTCCGGCGCGGGCACGATCTCGACCTGACAGTCGTCGAGGGCCAGCGGGTGACACAGCGGGATCAGGTCGCTCGTCTTCTTTGCGCCCATCACCCCGGCGATGATGGCGGTGTGGAAGATCGGCCCCTTCTTCGTCGCGATATCGCCATCGCGCAGCAACGCGGCGAGCTCGCTGGGCAACGACACGACCGCCACCGCGTGCGCGGTGCGCTTCGTCACGGGCTTTTCGCCGACGTTGACCATCGCGGGCCGGTTTTGCGCATCGAGGTGGGAAAACATCGGCGGCACTTTCGACGCTCCACCGCGCGCGCTCAACGCTCAACTCGCGCCGCCACCAATCAACGGAACAGGCCGGGAAGAGCGGGGAGAGAACCAGGCTCTTCCCGATCTCCCCGATATTCCTGTTCAAACCACGGGGATCTACACCCAAGGCCAGAACGCCGCCACGGTACCCGCGGGAAATTCCTTCGGTCCAGCCGGCAGCTCGACGAACCCATCCGTGCCCAGCAGCCCGGCGAAATCGCCCGACGTGTTTCCCGGCGCCGGCGCGGCACGGAGTTCACCGTGAGTGCCGCTCGAAAGCCGCACCGGGAGCAGATAGGCGAGGGGCGGTTTGAAGGTCACGGGCTGCGGCAGGGTGACCGTGCGCCGCGCCGCCGGCGTGAGTCCGGCAGCGTGCTCGAGTGCCGGCAGGACGTAGCGGTGGAGGCAGGTGTAGGCCGACACCGGGTTCCCCGGCAGCGCAAAGACCGGCGTGCTCCGCTGCGTCACGCCGAACCAGAAGGGTTTGCCGGGCCGCTGCGCGACGCCGTGGAAAATCTTCCGCACCCCCTGTCGGTCGAGCTCGGCGGGCAGGTGATCGAACTTCCCTTTCGAAACGCCACCCGTGATCACCACGACGTCGTACTCCGCGATCACATGCCACAGCAGATATTCGATCTCATGGCGCACGTCGCGCAGATGAAAGCGGGCGACATTCGGGTAACCGGCCATGATCAGCGCGGCCCGCAACGCATGGTCGTTGCTGCGCCGGATCTGGTGCGGCCCCACCGGCGACTCGACCTCGACCAGCTCGTCACCCGTCGCGATCACCGCGACCTTTGGCGTCTGACTCACGACCAGCGTGCCGTAACCGCACGCCGCCGCCACCGCGATCTCGCGCCCGGTCAGCCGCGTGCCCGAGGGCACCAAAACCTCGCCCGCGCGATGATCGCTCCCGCGCGGATGCACCGCCCCGCCGGCGACCGGTCGCGCCCCCTCGGATTTGAGGGTCACCCGAAGACCCTCCCGGGTGGTGTCCTCGTACGGCACCACGGCATCCGCCCCGTCCGGGAGCACCGCGCCCGTCATCACCTCGAGACAGGCATCTGGCTTCGGCCCCAGCTTGAACGCCCGCATGCCCGCCGCCTGCAGGCCTTCGACCTCGAACACGTTCGCGCCCGCCGCCACCGCCGTGGACCTCAACGCGTAGCCGTCCATCGTCACGCGATCGAACGGCGGCAGGTCGCGATCGGCGCGGATTTCGGCGCGTAGGATCCGGCGCTGGGCGGACGCGATGGGGCAATCCTCCCGATGCAGCGGAGCGATGTTTTCCAAGATCAGCTTCTCAGCCTCGGCGGGGGTCAGCATCGCGCGGACCTTAGAACAGGCCCGCCGGCTGAGCCTAGAGAAAACATCTCGGCTTTGCGTCCCAACCGACTCTGTGTCTCAGTCTTTCCCCGCATGCCGCCTGTCAGCGACCAGTTCCTCCGCCCGCTGCGCGACCTGCGCATTTCGGTCACCGACCGCTGCAATTTCCGCTGTCCCTACTGCATGCCGGCGGAGGTGTTTGGTCCGGGCCATGCGTTTCTGCGCGATCCGCAGTTGATGAGCCTGGGCGAGCTGACGCGGATCGTGCGCGCGTTCCAGGCCCTCGGGGTGGAAAAGGTCCGGCTGACCGGCGGCGAGCCGCTGCTGCGCCAGGATGTGCCGGAACTGGTGCGCGCATTGAAGCAGGAGCTCGGGCTGAAGGACGTCGCGCTCACGACCAACGGCTGGCTGCTCGAAAAACTCGCGCCGGCCCTGCGCGCGGCGGGTTTGGACCGGTTGAATGTGTCGGTCGACTCGCTCGACGATGCCACCGCCGGCAAACTCAACGGCCTCGGCTTCAAGGTCGGCCGTGTCCTGCGCGGCATCGACGCCGCGGCGGCGCTGGGTTTCCCGATCAAGATCAACTGCGTCGTGCAGCGCGGGGTGAACGATGCGGAGCTGCCGGCGCTCTGCGCTTACTTCCGCGAACGGGGACACCCGGTGCGTTTCATCGAGTTCATGGACGTGGGCAACACGAACCACTGGTCGCAGGACCGGGTGGTGCCCGCGCGCGAACTCGTCGCCCGCATTCACGCGCATTGGCCGCTGGAACCCGTAGGCCCGGCCTACCGGGGCGAGGTCGCGGCGCGCTACCGCTACGTCGATGGACGCGGGGAGATCGGCCTCATCAGCTCGGTCACGGAGCCGTTCTGCCGCGACTGTCATCGCGCGCGGCTTTCGGCCGACGGCAAACTCTACACCTGTCTCTTCGCGTCGCTGGGCTGGGACGTCCTCGGCGCCGTGCGCAGCCGTGGATTCTCGGATTCGGACCTGGAGGCGTTTGTCCGCCGGATCTGGCAGGGGCGAATCGATCGCTACAGCGACGAGCGCGCCGAAATCATCGCTTCCGGCGAGTCCCGGGCGAAGATCGAGATGAGCTACATCGGCGGCTGAGCGGGGACCCTCTGTTGGCCCACGGAACACACAGAGCACACGGAAGAAGAGCTGGTTTCCGTATGTTCCGTGTGTTCCGTGGGCAATCTTTCCGCTGCCTTGGTTGCGGCTCGGCCACGCTGGGCGTCAGTAACTCAACCGGGGATCACCGATACCGCGCCGAACGACCGAGGTAGTTGAGCATCCAGATCTCTTTCCAGACCCGATACCGCCCCTCGTGCGTGAATTTGCCGAGATCCTCGCGTTCCGCGTGCGGATGGAGGAAACCCAGCTCGGTGTTGAGCCGGTCGAGCTCGTGCTGCACCGAGTTGAAATCCATGAGCGGTTCCGTCGTGAACGGCACGACCTCGACCTTCAATCGCGCGAGTCGCGCACGGTGCCGACTCAGCAGCCGCGGCAGTGAGCGCCGCCAGGGTGCCCGTTCGACCAGCCAGTTCTCCGGGTAAAAGCCGCCAAAGGGAATGTAGAGGTTGTCGGTCAGGTACCGGCTCCCATCCGCCCCGATAGACGTGACGGCGAAGCACACCGAGATCGCCCCATTGGCTTGTGGGATGAACGTCACCTGCACCCGCACCGTCGCTTGGGCATCCTGATACACCGAGACCCGGAGGAAAACACCGCCACCGATCTCGGCTTTCAACGCCTGGACTTGGCGGAATCCCTGCGCCCGCAGCCAGTCGCGGATCTTCAGCAGCCTCGGCTGCACCGGCCATTCCTCGCCGGACGTGTTGACCGTGTAACGCGGGAACAGTGGCAGAGGGCTGAGACTGTGCGCGGTGATCGCGAGCCAATTGTACAGGGTTTCGCCCATGAACCAGACGATGAAAAACACCACCGTGAGCACCCAGAAGGGCCGGTCAATCAGGTTGAAATCGGCGCACAGATGAGCCGCGCCAAACGCAAACACCAGCCAGCGCAGCCAGCGGTCGGCGATCGAGACGATCGGTGAACCCAGGCGCTGATTAACCTGCATCAGCACCAGCGATACGAGGATCGCCACGAGAAGGAGATACGAAGTCTGCAAAGGACGGAGTGACACCGCCGCTGGCGCGGGGCGGGCGTCGGAGATTACGACACGAAATGCGCGCTTTGGAGCCGGTCAACTCAACCGCACGGGCATGATCACGCAGACAAAGTTCTCGAGGGTCTTGAATACGCCGGGGCTGACTTCGTCCTTCAGTTCGAAAAAGACCTCATCCTTCGCGAGGGCCTTGAGCGGATCCATGATGAAAGTCGGATTGAATGCCACTTGCAGATCCGGACCGCTGTAACCGATCGCCATCGACTCGTGAGCCTCGCCAAAATCGGGGCTCTGCGCGGTCAGCTCCAAGAGGTTGCTGGAAAGCTTCAGCTTTACCGAGTTGGCCTTCTCCGAACACACCAGCGCCGCGCGGTGCACGCACTGGAGGAAGAGCTCCCGCTCCAGCTTGATCCGCTGGTGAGTCTCCTTGGGAATAACTTGTTGATAATTGGGGTAATTCCCCTCCACGACCTTGGAATAGAGGTAGACGTGGTCGACCAAGCCGCTCGTATCTTTATCCGTACCAATCTGAAACGCCGCCCGTCCTTCGCTGAAGTTGATCTTAACCTTCTCGCCCTTGTCGAGGAGGCGCGTCAGTTCAGATACCGTCTTTGCCGGCAAGATAATCGCCCCGGCCGACGCCGCGGGCACATCCATTTCCTTCGAGATCAAGGCGAGGCGACGGCCATCCGTGGCCACGAGGGAAAGTTTGCTGTCCTTAAAGTTGAAATAGACCCCGTTGAGGATGTAGCGGGTCTCGTCCGACGACTGGGCGTAAGCGACGCTCTTGAGCATCGAAACCAGTTCGCCCTGTTCCAAGCTGTAGGCCTTTTCCTCGCCGAACTCCGGCAGCGGGGGAAACTCTTCCTTGCCGATGCCCATGATTCGGAACGTCGATCCTCCGGACGTCAGTTTAACCTGATGATTCGGGGTCCCATCACAGGTCACGTCCAAATTGGGTAACTCGCGCACGATGCCAGCCAAACGCTTGACCGGCAACGTCACCGCTCCGCCTTCCTTCACCTCGGCCTTGATCCGGCAACGAATGCCCAAGTCGAGATTCGTGGTGGTCAACGAGATCTGATCTTTCTCCGCCTCAATCAAAACATTGCTGAGGATCGGCATGCTGGCCTTCGAGCCGACCACGTTGAGGACTTGGGCAAGGCCG
>JBEIHL010000099.1:0-7965 GCA_040381375.1 Opitutaceae bacterium | reverse complement strand
CGGCGGCGACACCGGGGTCTCGTACGGGCATGTGGTCGCCGAATACAACCTCTTCGGCAAGAAGCCCGAGTTTAAGAGCCGCTGGACCGCGACGCTCGTGAAGGAGAACGGACGCTGGCTGCTCGCAAGCTACCACATCTCGCTCAACGCGCTCGACAGGGCGTTTTTCTACTGTGCCTTTCAGGTCGAAGAAGTCGTCTGAGGTCGGGCCGGGCGGAGATGCCCACGGAACACTCGGAATCCACGGAGGAAGCCGTCCCTTTCCGTGTGATCCGTGTGACCCGTGTGTTCCGTGGGCAATCCTCGCCGCCGCCGGGCGGCTTTGAGGGCTTTGTCCGAGCTACTGCGCGGCGGCTTTCGTGGCGGCCGGGGCGGCGGGGCGGCGATTCTGCGGTGGCAGCGACTCGATCAGCGCGTTGGCCTTTCCGGCCTGCTTCTTCAAGGTGAAGCTGTCGTAGAGCTTGCCGGTGGCGGTGCGCGCCTCGTAGTGCAGCTCGTCGGGGCCGACCTTGATGATCTGGTACAGCTGGGTGTCCTCGGCGGTGCGGACAGCGAAGCCGTCGGCCGTGACATTGTACATCTTGGGACCGCTGACGGACACGACATACACGGTGCCGATCGCGGGATCGTAGGCCTGGTTGTAGCCGCTCGGCATGTTCTTCGAGCCGCCGCGGCCGGCGACATCGCCGCTGCGGGCGTAGGTGTGGTCGTGACCGGTGAGCACGAGGTCGACCTTGAACTCGTCGAAGACCGGCTTCCAGGACGCCCGCAGCTCCGGGTTGTCGCGGTTGTTGGCCGGGGAGAAGATGGGATGGTGCTGCGTGACGATCGTCCACCGCTGCGGGTTGTTCGCCAGGACGCGGCGCAGCCACGGCACCTGTTCCTGCTGCGAGCGGTTCGAGTCGAGTGAGATGATGCGCGTGCCCTGATAGTCGATGAAGTAGCAGGTCTCCTCGAGGCCGGCGGGCGGGTTCTGTTCCGGGAACGCGAACTGCGGGCGCCAGTGCTTGCTGATCATGCGCGTACCCGGATTCGCGATACGGTCGCGGAGCGGGCGCTTGTCGGGCTGCTGGCCGGCGAGGTCGGCCGTCACGTAGCCGGTGAGGGCGGTGAAGCCCGCGTCGACGTTGGTCACCAAGCCGTCGGCGCCAAGGGTGATGACGCCGGTCTTGCCGTCGGCGGTCCGGGCCTGAATCCGCTGCAGCGTGGTTTTGCCGGCGGCGTCTTTCTCGGCCTGGAGTACGATCGTGACGTCGAGCGTGCGATCATCCTTCGTCGTCCACTTCCGTTCGGTGACCGGTCCGGTGCCATCCGCGAAGTACTCGTGGTTGCCCGGCGCGGCGATGACCGGAATGGTCGCATTGACCCAAGCCGGGGGCCCCGAACCATTCGCCCCATTCGGCGTCGCGGTTGGCGCGGTCGATCAGGTCGCCGGCGTGCAGCGTGAAGGCGGCGCGGGGCGCGTCGCGGAAGGACTCGCGAAACACGCGCGACCAGTGCGTCTTCACGTCGTTCTGGGCGTCGCCGAAATAGACGAACGTGAACGGCCGGAGCTCCCGGCTCGCGGTGCGGAAGTGGAACCATTCGCTCCAGTTGACGCCGTCGCCGACGCGGTAGGCATAGAGCGTGTCGGGCGCCAGCCCCGTGAAGGTGACGCTGTGATACGCCGCCTCGCCGAGGTCGCTGGTGAAGCGTTCGGTGCGGGCGGACACGGTGGAGCCCTTGAGGCCGCGGCCGTTGTCGCCGGCGACGCAGATCTCGGCGAGACTGCGCACGATGCTGGGGTCGGTGCGCCAGGTGACGGCCTGGGTCGTGGCCGGGTCACCGTTCCAGGTGAGCACCACGCGGTCGGGCAGGGGCCGCGGGGCATGCGCGGCCTTCTCGGGGAACGCGACGGGCTTCCAGTCGGAGTCCTGGGCGAAGACGGCGGACGCGCCGGCGAAGGTTAGTGCGAAAGGAAACAGCAGGCGGAGGGATGGGTGCATGTGACGAGGGAAGCTGAGGGCGATGGAGGTGGCGTGAGGCAGAGGGGGCCCGCGAAGGGTTGTAGGAGCGGTAGCCTAGGGCTTCATGGCGTAGGGCAGGGTGAACTGGTGCTGATCGCGCGAGGGTACATGCGCGGTCGCGTCGACGAGCGCGCGGCGCGTGGTATCGTAGGTCAGGATACGAACCTCGCCGGCCGACGGCACGAAGCGGTAGAGCCGGAGCGGCCCGGAGGACGTATAGTCGGAGAGCAACGAGTGCACGGTGTTGCCGGGTTCGCCGCGTGCGGCGAGGCGCATCGCGGTCGTCCGGCTCTGATCGCCGGAGAAGATGAAGCCGAGGTTCGCGTGTTTGCGGAAGAGCTTTTCCCACATCTGCACCGCGCTGTTGCCGCGGGCGCCGTGGATCTTGACCCAGTTCATCCGGCCCTTGGGGTCCTTGATGTAGCCTTCGTTGCCCTTCGGCTTATCGATCGGACCGAGATCCATGTGCGTGGTCACCAGCGCGCGCCGGCCGGCGTGCTGGCGGAGGAGGCCGTCGGCCCAGGCGAGCACATCGTCCGGGGCGTTGCACTCGAGACTGAGGTGGATGAAGTCGAGTCCGCCCGCGGAAAACAGTTGGTGACTGTTCACGTTGTTGGCCGAGACGTTCGGTTCGGGCCGATCAGGCGCGTAGGTGCCGCCATACCAAGCGAACCCGCGGAACCGCTCGGCGGGGAACTGCTGCTGGAAGAGCGACGCGTCGCCCTTCGACGTCATGTCGTGGTTGCCGACGGTGAGGCTGTACGGCACGACGCCGTGCAGGCGATCGAGGCATTCGCGGGCGAGCTGCCACTGCTCCGCGTTGTTGATGTCCACGATATCGCCGACGTGGGAGACGAACACGATGTTCTGCGCACGCAGGTTCTCCGTGATCCAGCGCGTGTGGTTTTGGAAAACCGGATTGGTGAGCGGCTCCGCGCTCTGGGGCGTGGCCTTGGTCGCGCGGCCGCGATAGCCCTGGGTATCGGGGATAACGACGATCGTGAATGCACCGGGCGGCGGCAGATCCAGGTCGGCGGCGCGGGCGGCGGCGGCCAGTGCGGCGCTGGCAAGGAGGAGGCGGAACGCGCGGAGCATGGGTTTAGAAATCACGCGTGATGCCGAAGTTCACGGAGAAATCGTAATAACGCACACCGGTCGGGTTGGAGCGGTTGCCCTGATAGGTGATCTTGGGCGCGTCGGTGATGTTCTTCACGTTGGCGTAGGTGGAGAGCCGGCGCGAGACGCGGTATTTGGCGGAAAAGTCCAGGGTCGCGCGCTCCTTCTCGAAGATATCGAGCGCGGGGCGGGCGCCGACGGAGCTCAGGTAATCGCCGCGGAAGTTGTAGAAGAGCCGCAGGTCGAGGCCACGGCGCGCGTAAGACACGTTGAAGTTGCCGGTGCGTTTGGCCATGCCGATGAAGGTGAGCTTGTCGTTCGGTCGCGTGGGGTAGCGACCCGTCGAGTCGAGCCAGGTGTGGTTGGCGCCGAAGCCGATGCCACTCAGCGCGCCGGGCAGGAATGCGAGCCGCTGCTGCCATTCGACCTCGAGGCCGCTGACCTTGCCGCCGCGCCCCATCTCGACGCGGCTCAGCCGGTAGCCGTCGTACTCGCCGCCGACGACGGTTGAGGCGGTCGTGAAGTAAAAGCCGTCGATCGATTTCCGGAACGCCCCGACGGATATGACGCCAAGCGGCTTGAGATAATATTCGGCGCTCACGTCGAGGTTGTCCGCCTCCGTGACGTCGAGGTTTGGATTGCCGTCGGTGAGCGTGCGTGCGTCGTCGTCGACGCGCCGTGACGGCAGCATGTCGGCCGGGCTCGGCCGCGCCACGGTGCGGTTGAGCGAGAGCCGGAGAACGAGGTTGGGCCGGAGGCCGTAGTTGAAATGCAGCCCCGGGAGCACGTTGGTGTAGCGCGTGGAGTTGCGCACGACGGTGGAGCTCACGAGCACGCCGCGGGGCGTTTTGAGTTCGCGCGCCTTGCCCTCGAACTCCGTGCGCTCGAGGCGGGCGCCGGTCACCACGTTCAGCCGACCGACCGTGGCGCTGCCCATCAGGTACGTGGCGTAGATGTTCTCCTCGGTGGCGCGGCGGTTCGCCTCGATCAAAATGTCGGACGCATTGTCGCCGCGGGTGAACTCCGCCCGGCGCTTCCAGAACGCGTCGAGAAACTTGCTGATGTCGGGCGAGAGCGGAGAGAGCGCAACGCGGCCATCGGCCTGGCGGAAGAAGCGGTCATTGACGTAGGACTCCGCGAGTTCACCGGCTGGGCGCGGACCGGTGTAAGTCCAGTTGCCGAGCTCGGTGTCGCCGCCAAAGACCCAGTTGCGAAACTTGGCGCGCGCGCCGGATTTCAGGTAGGCGTTGAACGGCAGGGCGTCGAGATCGCGGCGGGCGTTGAAGTCGAAGGAGAATTCCTGGTCGCGCGACGGGTGCTGCGTGCGCGCGATGGAGCGGTGGGAAAGGCGCGCCGGATCGTTGAGGGCGATGCCGTTGTCGACGCGGAACTGCGGGAACTCGCGGATCGAGCGGTCATAGGAGAGATCGGTGCCGTTGAACGAGAAGACCGGCGTGAAGGTTTCCTGGTATTCGTTGGTCGAGCGATTGTAGCTGACGCGGCCGTCGAGGCTCCAGCGGTCGAATTTGCTTTCGAGCCCGAGGGAGAGCTGGCCGGTCGTGCTGATCGGTTCGCGGTACTGGCGATCGACGTCGACGCGGCCGTTGCGCGAGCTGGCCGAATTCGGCGTGATGTTGGTGCGCGCACCGGGACGATAGATCGTGCGTCGGTCCTCGAGGTAGCGCGTGTCGTTGATGAAGAGTCCGCGGGCCCAGAGGACGGTGGCGTCGCTTAGCTTGTAGTCGACGCTGCCGGTGTACTTGAGCTTCCAGGAGTCGTCCTCGACGCGGTCCTGCAGCGTGTAGGTGGCGATGTTCACGTTGTTGGCGGCGTCCACCTGGTAGCTGATGCTCGACGTGTGATAGCCGCGATCGGAGCGGTAGTGATTGATCGACGAATACACGCCGAGCCGGCCCTCGGGACCGAAGCGGTCGGCGTACTCGAAGTTCACCTGCTTGTCCCAATTTTGCTGCTGGTTGTTGTAGGCGCCGCCGAGGTTGAGCTTGAACACGCGCTCGGAGAGATCGAAGGCGCGGCGCGAGACGAGGTTGATGCTGCCGCCGATCGCGTCGCCTTCCATGTCGGGCGTGACGGACTTCATCAACTCGACGCGGGCGAGGCTCTCGGCGGGATAGCCGCTGACGCCATCCGCGCGGTCGTTGTTGGTGTTGCCGATGCGCACGCCGTCGAAGGTGATCGAGTTGAACTCGGAGCCGAGGCCGCGGATGTTCGGCCGGCTCGGCTGGTGCGTGCTGATCTCGAGGTAGAGGCCGGGCAGCGCCTGCAGCACTTCGCCGACCTCGCCGAGGCGGGAATTGGCGAGCGCGTCCTGGGAGACGACCTTGCGGATGTTCTCCGCGTTCTTCTGCACGTTCAGCGCCTGCGACTGGCCCTCGGCCTGGGCGGTGACCATGAGTTTTTCCATCGCGATGATTTCGGAGCCGAGGCGGACGCTCGTCGTGGCGGTGACACCGGCGCCAACCGGGACGAGCACCTCGCCGGCGGCGCTGCCGGCGGATTCGGCGCGCACGCGATAGTCGCCCGCGGGGAGGGAGCCAAAGTGGAAGCGTCCCTGGCTGTCGGTGACTGCGCTGCGATTGGTGCCGGCGAGAGTGAGCACCGCGCCCTCGACGAAGTTGCCGGTGGCGTCGTTCACCACGACGCCGCGGATGGCGCCGACGGGGGCCGTCTGCGCCGGAGCGCAGAATGGAAGGATCAGGGAAAAGGCGAGGATTCGCGCGACGGCGCGCAGCACGGGCGATTTCATGGGCGAGGGACGACGCTACAGGCCAGGCGTTACGAAACGGAGGAGGCTTTGCGACGACGTCGTGACACCCGCGGACCCGAAAAGAAAAAGCCGCCGGACGTGAGTCCGGCGGCTTTGGAAGCGGGGCGAAGCGGACCTCGTGTCCCTCGTGTCGCCGTGCGTCAGAACCGATAGCTCAAACCGACCGTCGCACGCCACGAGTACGTCGTGTAGTCCTCGGGGTTGTCGGGCCGGTTGACGCCCTGATACGAGATCTGCGGTTCGTCGGTGAGGTTGTTGACGTTGAAGTAGAGGCGGGTGTTTCGGTTGAGCTGGTAGCTCGACTCCCAGTTGAGCGACTCGTAGGCGCCGAAGTAGTCGTCGAAGAGCGGGCCATTGCCATCGAGGCCTTCCAGGAAGTCGGAACGGTACGTGTAGCTCAAGCGGGCGCGGAAGCCGCCGCCGGCGTACTCGAGCGCGGCGTTGTAGATCTTGTCGCTGAAGCCGTAAGTTGGGAGCTTCTCGTCCAAGCGGCCCGGATACTTGCCATCGCTCTCCGTGAGCGTGGCGGACAGCGCAACGCCGAAGCCATTGAAGGGTGCGGGCAAGAAATGCAGCCGTTGGCGGGCGATGAGCTCGAGCCCAAAGTTTTTCGCGCCGAGGGCGTTGTCCGTGGAGTTGTAGAGACGCGCGCCGTTGGGGTCGGGAATCGGGTAGCCGTTGGCGTCCGTGTCGGTGAAGCGCAGCGACGTCTCATAGTAGAAGCCCTTCATTTTCTTGTAGAACACGCCCGCGGAGTAGAGTCCGCCCTTCGGGGTGTAGTACTCGAGCTGAACGTCGAAGTTGTGCGCGGTGGAGGGTTGCAGGTTCGGATTTCCGCCCGAGATGTTGCCGGTGTTCGTATCGAGGTTCAGGCCGGCGACGAGCGCGTTCACGTCTGGGCGGCTGTAGCTGCGGTTGTAGCTTTCGCGGAGGATGAGGTTCTTGCCGAGTTCGTAGCGGAAATGGAGTCCCGGCAGCCACATCGTGTAGTCGCGCTTGGCCATGACCGTGGTGGGCGCGCCGGGCGTGTTGCTGTTGTAGCGATAGGTGCGCGCCTTGAAGGTATTGTGCTCCATGCGCAGGCCCGAGATCACGGTCGTCCGGCCGAAGCGGAGTGTCCCCATGCCGTAGGCGGCGGCGACATCCTCTTCGGCGCGGTAGTCGTTGATCACGTCGTTGAGCAGCGCGGTGTTGGTCTGGAGCGCGAAGAGTGCCGGCCGTGAGCGCAGCAGGGCATCGACCTTGTTGAGGTCGGGGTACATGTAGATCGGCAGGCTGCCGAAGGCCTTGGCGTCGGTCCGCTGGAGGATGTCCGCGTACGGGAAACCGCTGGCAGCGGTTCCGGTCTGGTAAACGATCGAGGCCTGGTCCTGTTCCTTGACGTTGGCGCGGAATTTCCCGCCGAACTTGAAGGCCCCGCTCAGCTTTTCCCCGACGAACTTGCGCTCGATGTCCACCTTGGCGCTGGAGGCCTTTTCCGCGGCATCGCGGGGGGCGAGCGTGAGATCGCCGCGGCTGATCGTGTTCACCGCGTAGGGATCTTTGCCGTTCAGGATCGTGTACACCGGGTTCCAGCGCACGGTCTGGTCGTAACCGAAACTGTAGCCTGGATTGCGGAGCACGTAAGCGAGGGAACGATCGCGGTTGGAATCGTTGTTCGAACGAAAGAGGTCGAACGTGAGGGTGGTGCTGCCCAACTGATGGCGGCCGCCGAAGGAAGCGCCATAGACGTCGTTGTCGGAGGTGCTCAGATCGTTCTGGTAACGCAGTTCCGTGAGCGTGGTCGGCAGGCTGCGGCCCGTGTTGTAGCTGGCCTCGGCGATGCTCTTGGTGCCGGTGGCGGCGTTGAAGTTGTGATTCGAGTTGATGTAGTAGCGCGCGCGGGGTTTTTCCGCCTCGACGTCGTTGTGCCGATAGAACGGCCGCAGGTAGACGGAGGTGGCGGGGCTCAGGCGGTAGTCCAGCGAGAGATTGGCGCTGAGCGCCGTGGTGAGACGGTAGTTCGTCTGCGGCGCGGCGTTGGTGTGGAAGTAGACGGGGCCCTGGAGATTGAGG
>JBEIHL010000098.1:0-7986 GCA_040381375.1 Opitutaceae bacterium | reverse complement strand
TGCCGGGTGATCGGCAGCGCGGGATGTTGCGGCTCAATCATGCGGCGACGGTCCTCAACGCTCGAGCTCGCCAGCTTTTTTTGAGCCATTCCAGCTCCATCTTCAGCCGCCCTATCTGCTCGAACAACTCCTTCTCTCGCTCCTTGGCCTTCCGGGCATTATGGGCCGCCTTGCGGGCGAACACTTCCGGCAGCCGTTCCGCCGCCTCCTTCTTCCATTGGCTCACCTGAACCGGGTGAACCTGAAACTTCGCCGCGATGGCGTGGACTGGCTCAATGCCCTTGAGCGCTTCAAGACCAACTTTGGCTTTCAGATCTGGACTGTGCGGACGTCCTTTCTTTGACATTGGGATCGTTCTTCTGACTTTGGGTTGACGATCCGGCCTGTCCAACTTTCGGGGTCCACCTCACTCATGGGGTAACCGCCGTTTCGATTTCCTCCCGCGCCCGCCACCTCCTCCCTTCGCGCACAGCGCGACCACCATTCCCTCCATCGCATTTCCTGCAAGGTCCAAGTCCTCATGCCACGCCGAATCACTTACGAGTTCACTTTAAGCCAGGGTACCGTCTGGCGCTACGACTTGGATTTTGATGACCAGAATCGCCTGATCCCTCCGGTGCCGAAGGGTCCGCCCCGGCCTTGGACGAATCTGGAGTTTGAGCAGTGCCCGCATTGCCCGTTGCAGCCGGCTGACTCGCCGCAGTGCCCGGTCGCGCGCAACCTCGAAGGCATCGTGGAGGACTCCAAGGAAACGGTGTCGCACGCCCGGGCATCCGTTTGTGTCGTTACCCCGGAGCGCACTTACTCCAAGGACTGCACCACCCAGGAAGGACTGGGCTCGCTCTTTGGACTCATAATGGCGTGCAGCGGTTGCCCCCATCTGGACTGGCTGCGACCGCTGGCCCGCTTTCATCTGCCCTTTTCGGATCCGGACGAAACGCTCTTCCGGGTGCTCTCACTCCAGTTTGTGGAATCCTTCCTCGGCGCCTCCACCATGAACCTGACTGAGTGCACCGAGGTCATCAATCGGCGCTACGGAAAGGTCGAAAAGGTCAACAAAGCCTTCATCCAGCGGATTCGTTCCTACTCCCGGGCGGATGCGGACAAGAACGCCCTGGCGGCCCTGGATATGTTCGCCCAATTCTTCGCGCTCGACCGGGACGCCGATTTCGAACAACTGCGCAAAATGTTTCCCAGCGCCGGGGCCAAGGCCTGACCTGGAATCATTGAATTGAAAGTTGAAGGCTGAGGGCCGAGCCCTCCGGGTCAGGGCGTTGGAATGTTCGAACGAGGGCAGGACGAAACATGCAACACGGCCTCGAGCGCCGGTCCGGGAACGTGCGGTCCCGTCAGCGCGGAGCAGAGTGGCAGGTGTTGGAGGTTCATTCACATCGCGACCTTCGGGCGCAACCACAGCAATCGGACGACAGGATAAAAAGGGATTTGCAGGATGATGCGTGGGTCGATCCGGAAGGTGCGCTGCATGAGTTGCACTTGAGTTCCCCATCCTGTCCATCCTGCCCATCCTGTCTAAATTCAGGCTTCAAGCGAAGCGTCGGACTCGTCGCAACGATGCACAATCCGAAGCGAGAATGGCACCCACCGAGGTGTGATGCGTCCGGGTTAGCTGTCCCGGAGAATCGTGTTCTTTCTGCAAGGTTCCCATCCCTCCCGGCCTCTCACGGCCCGTCCGATCACCACCTTGACGGGCCACGTGCGTAGCTACACTTCGTAGCCATGAAAACGGCCAAGCTTTTCCAGCACGGCGGCAGCCAGGCGGTGCGCCTGCCCAAGGCGTTTCGGTTCTCCGGCACAGAGGTGTCCATCACGCGCCGGGGCGACGAAGTTGTGCTCCGGGCTAAAGCCGGACCAACGCTGGCTTCGCTGGCGGAGGTGGCACGGCATATGTCGGCTCACCATCCGGCGGCGGGGCGTTTTCCCGGGCGGACGCAGCCGACCCGGCAGCAACCGCGTGATCTGGTTTGGTAAGACCGGCAGCGATTTCCGTCCTGCTCGATACCAATGTCTGCATCGATCTGCTGCGCGGCCGCGTGCGCGGGCGCCGTCTGCCGGACACAAGCGACTGCGTCTTGTCCGCGGTGGTGGTGGCGGAGTTGTGGGTGGGCGCGGAAAAGGCCGCCGATCCCGCGCCGCAACGTCGGGCCGTGGGCGTCTTCGTCGACCTGTTTCGCCGGGAATCCTTCGATGACAACGCTGCCCAACACTACGGATCAATCCGGGCGCACCTGGAGAAACGGGGCACACCGATTGGGCCGCTTGATTTATTGATCGCGGCGCACGCGCGAAGTCTGGATGCGACGCTGCTCACCGCCAATCTCCGGGAGTTTCGGCGCGTGCCGGGATTGAAGTGCGCGGCATGGGGAAGCTGACCGATCCAAACCAGGCCTCGCGCCCGCTTCGCTCAAGGCGCAGAGGCGCGGAGATTGAGAACTCTGCGCCTCGGCGCGAGAATCATGCCTTGGGACAAGTACGATGGGGTCAGGCCCGAATGGCGCTAACTCGGATATTTCACAGCCATGAGGAACTATTTCAGAGAAATATCCCTCCGCCCTCTGGGCGGAGCGACTTTGTCGCGGTTAGCCCCGACGAAGTCGGACCGACAGCGAACATTTCACACCTCTGGGTGTGAAATGTTCGGGCTAAAGTAAGGGCAAAGTGACAGAGCCGCCCCGGCTATCTCCACTCTGAACAATCCAGCGGCAGGATGCCGCTGCCACCTTGCTCCTGACCTGGCGCATCTCGGTTTCCTGGCGCATGCGACTGGGAATCGCCAGACGGCGCGAAGCGTTTGGAGCCGCGGCGCCCTCGCCGCGGTCGGACCACGCGCCGAGGGCGGCGTGTCTCCATCACCAGAAAACTGAGATGCGCCCCACCTGACCCGCCATGGCAAATGCCACTGGACCCATCCGCGCACCCGGCTTACCGTCATCTCATCTTGGGCGATATGCGCATCCACCGGTTCCCCCTGCTGCTCTCCGGGCTCCTGCCGCTGCTTGGACTCTTCGGCTGCAGCGGCACGGCGCCGAGTCCCGCGCCTCCGCCCTCTCCGCCCGTGGCCGTGGCTCCCCCGCCTCCGAAGCCGGTCACCCGGCCGGTTACGAACCAGACCGTCATGCTCGGCATCGATGTGCTCGAGGCCGACGGCTTTTCCGTCGTGCGCGGCAAACGCATCGGACTGCTCACGCATCCGGCCGGCGTCAACCGGCGGGGCGAGCGAACCATCGATGTCCTGCGCCGCGCGAACCAGACCAAGCTCGTCGCGCTGTTCGCCCCCGAACACGGGCTCTACGGCACCGAAAAGGCCAGCGCCAACATCGCCGACTCCACCGACCGGCGCACGGGGCTGCCGGTGTATTCACTGCACGGACACAACCGGAAGCCGACCAAGGCGCAGCTCAAGGATCTCGATGCGCTGGTGATCGACCTCCAGGACATCGGCGTGCGCTCGTACACGTTCAACGTCGCGATGCGTTACGCGATGGACGCCTGCTTCACCCACGGGGTCGAAGTCATCGTGCTCGACCGGCCGAATCCGCTCGGCGGACTCAAGGTCGACGGTCCCCTCCTCGACCGCGAACTGATGAGCGGCGTCGGCGCGTTCCGCATGCCGTATGTCCACGGCCTCACGATCGGGGAGCTCGCCCGCAAGGCGGCCACGACGCCCGGCGTGCTCGATGTGCCGGAGCCGGTGCGGCAGAAGGGCCGGCTGACGGTCGTGCAGATGCGCGGCTGGCGCCGCAGCATGCGCTGGTCGGAGACCGGGCTCACGTACATCCCGACGTCGCAGCTCGTGCCGGACTTTTCCGCCGTCATCGGCTACGCGATGGTCGGGCTCGGCTGCGAGGGAAACAAATTCTCCCACGGCCTCGGGCCGGTGTACCCGTATCGGGGAATCTCATACCCGGGCAAGACCGCCGACCAACTGCAGAAGGACCTCAGCGCCCTGCGTCTGCCCGGGCTGCGGTTCTCCAAGGTGGCGGTCAACGATCGCAACGGGCGGCCCACCACCGGCGTGTTCGTGGAGGTCACCGACTGGGCGGACTGGAACCCGACGGAACTCAGCTTTCATCTGATGCGGCTCGCGTGCCGCTATGATCCGCCGAATCCGTTTGCGCGGCTGACCGACGCCCAGTTGCGCTCGTTCAACATCCACGTCGGTTCGCTCGCCTGGGGTCAGGCGCTTCGGCGCGAGGGCGCCCGGATCGACGTCAACGCCTGGTACCGTCGCTGGCGCGAACAGGCGCTCGCGTATCAGGCGGAGTCGCGCCGCTTCTGGCTGTACAACTGACCGGCCGCCGCCCGCGCAGCGGTCTCGCCCCCACCCCTTCCTTGCCCCGCCTCACGAAGAAAGTATCGCAAACGCAGCTGGCCCGGGAACTGGGGATCTCGCAGGCCCTCGTGTCGCTCGTGCTCAACGGCCGGCGCCAGGGGATCAATGCGGAAACCTACGACCGCATCTGGGCGCAGGCCGTGAAACGCGGCTACCGGCCGAAGGGCATGCACCTCGCCTCGTCGCCGGCGGCGACCGCGCGCCAGGTGGGCATCATTTTCCGCGCGCCGCTGCGCCTTCACGTGCCGAGCATGTACTTCGGCCATGTGCAGCATGGGCTGCACAACGTGATCGAGGCGCGCGAGTTCACCACGGTCTTTATCGGCGCCGAGGATCAACTCGGCGCGGCGAAACTGCGCCGGATCTTCGCCGCAGGCCATTCCTTCCAGGGCATCGTGCTCGTGGGCGAGGTGAGTCGCGGTTTCCTCGACCAACTGCGCCGCCTCGGCCTGCGCATCGTGGCGGTGTCCGCCCGCTACCCCGGGCTCTGCCATTCCGTGCTCGGCAACGAGCCGCAGGCGCTCGAGTCGCTGGTCGAGCACCTGGCCGCCCAGGGCCACCGCCGCTTCGGCTGGCTGGGAGGCAATGTCGGACTCGGCCGTCACGAGGCGCGCCTCAAGGCGTTTGAGTGCGCCCTGGCCCGGCTGGGCCTGACGCTCGATCCCCGGTACCGCGTCGCATTGAAGGACGCGGATCGCATCGACGGCGCCGATGCCGTCCGCACCCTGATGCCGCAGGCCCGGCGCCGGGACTTTCCCACCGCTTTCGTCGCCTACAACACCCTCATGGCCTCCGGCGCCGTGCGGGAATTCGAACGCGAAGGCTGGCCCGTGCCGGCGCGCGTCAGCGTGGCGAGCGCGGACATCTCACCTGTCGCGACCGAAAGCATGCCGCGCATCACCGCCGCGGGCACGAATCCCGAGAAGCTCGGCGAGGCGGCCGCCCGGCTCGTGCTCGAACGCGGCGGGCCGCACGATGAAGGCTGCACCGATCTCATGCTGCCCGCGCAACTCTTCGTCGGCGACACCACGGGCCCGGCGGCCTAGCCGGCCCATTTTCCGATCGCGGCAAGCGCCGCCGAATCGTCTCGGAAATCGGGAATCTGGAATCGGACATGCGTAATCTCGGATTTTCAATCCGCCGGGTCCCTTTCCGATCGGCCGATCCAATGTTCTCCGTGGGATTCAAATCCCAGATTCAAGATGGCCGATGTTCAGTTCAAGATATCCGAAATCGTCTCCCGCCCCAACGCCGCGGATCGAGCAGGGCACCCTGCAGCGGTGAACATTTGGTCCAGGCCCGGCCGCGCCCGTTTCCGCTTGTGGGCTGATAATTATCAGGGCCCACTCCCTGCCCACGACACCCCATGACGCGCTACGATTACGCGGTCATTCTCTTCTACTTCGCGTTCATGCTCGGGATGGGCGGGATGGCGGCGCGTTTCATCAAGTCATCGAGCGACTATTTCCGGGGCGGCGGGCAGATGCTCTGGTGGCTCGTGGGCAGCTCGGCGTTCATGACCCAGTTCAGCGCCTGGACCTTCACCGGCGCCGCGAGCAAGGCCTACGCCGAAGGCTGGCCCATCCTCGTCATCTTCGCCGGCAATGCGCTCGGCTTCCTGCTCAACGCCGCCTACTTCGCGGCGCGCTCCCGGCAGATGCGGGTGTTCACGCCGATCGAGGCCGTCCGGATTCGCTTCGGTCCGGGGAACGAGCAGGTGTTCACCTGGATCCAGGTGCCGCTGCAGATTCTCTACGCCGGCATCTGGCTGAACGGGCTCTGCGTGTTCCTCGCCGCGGCCTTCGGCTTCGATCTCCAGGCAACGATCCTGGCCACGGGCGCGGTGGTCGTCCTCATGACCATTCTCGGCGGCAGTTGGGCCGCGGTCGCGGGCGATTTCATCCAGGTGCTGATCCTCATGCCGGTCACCATCGTGGCCGCGTTCCTGGCGCTGCGCGAGGTGGGTGGCGTCGGGGCATTCTTCGATCGGCTGCCCGCGGGACATCTCGACGTGAGCGCCGCGTTCAACTCGCCGATCATGCTGCTCTGGATCGGAGCGATCCTCGTCAAGCAGTTCATCTCGACCAACAACCTGCTCGATTCGTCCCGCTACCTCTGCGTGAAGGACAGCGGCCACGCGCGCCGCGCGGCGCTGCTCGGCTGCATCCTATTCGTGATCGGGCCGATCGTCTGGTTCATCCCGCCGATGGCCGCGCGTATCCTTCACCCGGACCTCGCCGGCATTTTCCCCGGACTCAAAAACCCCGCCGAGGGCGCGTTCCTCGCGATGTGCGTGACGACGATGCCGGCCGGGATGGTCGGGCTGCTGCTCAGCGGCATTTTCGCCGCGACGATGTCTTCGATGGACAGCGGCCTCAATCGCAACGCGGGCATTTTCGTGCAGAGCTTCTACCACGCCGTGCTGCGTCCCCGCGCCGCCGACCGCGAGCTCGTGTTGGCGGGCAAGGTGACGACGACGCTGATGGGCGGGCTGGTCATCCTCGCCGGCCTCTACTTTAGCCAGCTCGAGCACGTCGGGCTCTTCGACCTGATGCTGCAGTTCGGCACCCTCGTCGCCGTGCCGTACACGCTGCCGCTGGTGCTGTGCATGGTCGTGAAACGCACGCCGCCCTGGGCCGGCTGGTCGACCGTGTTTCTCTGCTTCGTTGTGTCGCTGCTCACGACGCGCCATCTGGACTCGGCCTGGGTGCAACGGACATTTGCGCTCGCCCAACCGCTTTCGAAGAGCGACGCCTCGTCCTGGACCGTCGCCGTAGGCCTGTTCATGAACGTCGGCATTGGCAGCGTCTGGTTTTTCGCGAGCCGCCTGTTCTGGCACCGGGCCTCGGCCGACTATCGGACGCGCGTCGAGGAGTTCTTCGTCCGGATGCGCACGCCGATCAACTTCGAGCGCGAGATCGGTGCCGCGTCCGACCACCGGCAGGCCGCCGTGCTCGGGCTGCTTTGCCTTTGGTACGGCGGCTTCATCTCGCTGCTCGCCCTGATTCCCAATCCGCTGCTCGGGCGGCTCGGATTTCTTTTCTGCGGCGGAGTCGTGCTCCTGATCGGCCTTGCCCTGCGGCGGGCGAGCGCGCGGAAAGGCCCGGCCGCGCCGGAGCCGGCCAAGCCCTGAGCCCTTCCTCGGCATGACCCACCGCCACAAACTGATCCTGCTCCCTCCCAATCGCGTCTGGCGCACATATCCAGGCGGCAAGACGCTCGACGCCCTCGCCGGCGGGCCCGCACCCGCCGACTCGCATCTCGCAGAAGACTGGATCGCGTCGACGACGCGGGCCGTGAACCGCGGCCGCGAGCAGCTCGTCGAAGGTGTTTCGCCGGTGCGCATCGGACTCGATTCCGCCCGGCATGACTTCGCCGCCCTGATCGCGCGCGACCCGGAGTATTTTCTGGGCGCCGCCCACGTGCGAAAGTACGGCGCGGAGCCGCAGCTCCTGGTCAAGTTTCTCGACAGCGGCACGCGGCTGCACTTTCAGGTTCACCCGACGCGCGAGTTCGCCCGCTGGGTGCTCGGCGCACCGAGTGGCAAGACCGAGGCGTATTACGTGCTCGGCACGCGCGGGTCCGAGGTGGAGCGGCCTGTCCCCAGGCTGCTCGGGGCGGAGGAAAAGGCTATC
>JBEIHL010000097.1:0-8002 GCA_040381375.1 Opitutaceae bacterium | reverse complement strand
CAGCCGGGCTGGAGCCCGGCGCTCCCAGGGAAAATCGCGAAGGGGTCAGCCTTTACGGCAACTTCTCGAGATCGGCCGCGGTCCACGGACCACGAGAACCTTCCTTCGTCGCAATCTCAGCCACCTTTTGGGCGGAAATCGGCGGCGCGCCGTCGCCGAATTCCTTGCGGACGTACGTCAGCACGGCAGCCACCTTATCGGCATTCAAATTGAAACCGGAGCCAGGACCGGCCGCGGGCATGGCACCGACGTAGTCGACGCCCTTGACCTTGATCGGACCTTGCAGGCCGTGGAGCACGATGCGGATCAGGCGCTCTTCCGAGCCCGTCACCCACTCCGAACCAGCCAGCGGCGGAAAGACCGGCGCCATGCCGAGGCCCGTCACCTGATGACATGCGGCGCACACGTTGGCGTAGATGGCCTTGCCCTGCGCGAGCGGATCGACCGGAGCGGCCGCCACGCCCGACTTGGGCGGCAGGGCGTACTCGTTGTAAACCTGCGGACTGAAATGGCCGGAGAATCGACCGAGATAGGTGCCGCCAAAGAAGATCAGACCGCTGAAGATGAACAGCAGGGTGAGCGGCATCAGCCGGTAGTGCGCCTTCTCGTCGGGTTGCTTGCCCAGCAGCTTCTCGTGTACGGCCAGCAGGCTCTCGTCCGTGACGGCCGCCTGATCGACGCGGGGATCGGATTGCGGAGACGTACTCATTTCTTCGGCTCCTCCCCCTTCTTGGCCGCTACAAACGGACGCGCCTCGGGATAATCGTACGTGTTGTTCAAGTTGAGCAGGTAAGCCGCGAGGGTTTGCGCGCGCTCTGTTGGCACAATCTGGAAACCCGCCTTCGGCGCCAGAGCGCCGGCCGGGGAAATCGCCTTGGCCGAACGCTCACCCACGATCTCACGCTCCTGGAACAGGAAGCGATAGCCCGGGTGCGTGGCCGAGCCCGCATAAAGCAGATTGTAGATCGCCTCTTCCGTGGGCTTACGGGCGGCGTAGTTGGCAAGATCCGGCCCGAGCCGGGAGCCACCGAGTTGCGGACGGGGCTGGTGGATGTAATCGCGGGCGACGCTCTGACGTTCACCCCAGCCGCGCGCCTTGTCGTTACCGTAGTCAGGCCGGCGCACCTGCTGCGTGTGACACGCCGCGCAGCCCAGATCGGCGTAAACCAGTTGTCCGCGAGCCGCCACCCCTTGCATGCGTTGCGGGTAAGCCTGGCTTTCGGCATCGTCGTAGAACGGAGTCAGCCGGCCAAGCTGGCCATGGGCCCCGAGCACGATAGCCGCGAACGAAACGCCGAGGGCGGTGAAGAGGCCGAGAAGAAGAAACGGGCCGTTTTTCATGACGCGTGCGCCTCCAGTTTCGAGGGCTGCCGGAAGATCGTCGCCACCGGCCGCTCGTTCGTGAACGGGTAGGCGGTACGGATAAGATTCACCAAGAGCAGGAGGTTACCCGTGACGAGGATCAACTGCGCGGCCGAATGGACGAGCAGCGCCATCCGGACGTTCCCGAAGATCGTGGCGAACGTCGCCTTGTCGTCCAACAGGCCCGAACCCTGAACCAGGCCCGCATAGGCCAGCGTGACCACCGCGAGCACCACGCCCAACACCATCAGGATGCGGTGCCCGGCAAGCAGACCGGCCGAAGCCCACGCGTTGCCCGTGACACGCGGCACGAGGTAGTAGATCGCCCCGAAGAACATCATCGAAATGCCACCGTAGAGGCCGAGTTGTTCGATCGCGGTGCTGAAGAAAGTGAACTGGGTGTGCAGCGCGACGCCCCGGAAAGAGGTGAGCAATTCCGCCACGCCCGCGAGCATGTAGGAAATCAAACCGAACCGGATGAAGCGGATCGCCGTGCCGTTGCTTTGGAACGCGACGCGGAAATTCAGAATCAAAACCAGATAGTGGAAAATGAGCAGGGACGCGCTCACCACGGCCATCGTCGGGATCCAAGCGGGAACCGGGCCCCCGATGAGGTGACGCCCACCCGTCCACGAACCCACGAAGATCAGTGTCCAAAAACCAAGCGGCGCCGACTCATACGACGGCAGGACTCGGCCAACCACCTTCGGCACGATGTAGTACGCCGCCGCCAGGGCCACCGGCGCGAGCCACAACGTCCAGACCGCCTGGCCGTACCAGCTTGCCGCGACGGCCTGCACGGTGCCGCGCACCGGCCACCACAGCAGCACCGCCTGAGCGGCGCACAGCATCCACGGGAAGAGAAACAACGCTGCGATCGCGTACCACTGCGAGGCATACATGCCCTCGGTGCGCCGACCGGACCACGCGAGCACACCCGACATCGCAATCGCGGCGTAGGCCACGACGAGGAAAGGCAGCACGTAACGCGGAAGTTGCAGGAAGGAGAAGCCGGTCATGTCACCGGTCGCGATGCCGACGAGGCCCGCGGCGATGCCCAGATTCCAGAACAACGTGCCGACCACGGCCCAGTTAAGCCCGCGCAGCGGCGAGCCACCCAGGCGGCCGAGAACCCAGAGAGCGATGCCCAAGCCGGCATTGGCCCCCCAGCCGTAGATGAACGCCGTGTCGCGCAGCGCCTGCGTCCGGCCGAACGTGAACCAAGCGCAGTCGGCCATGAACTGGGGCGAATGCAGTTGGATCGACGTGATGAGCGCAAGGAAGCCGCTGGCTACGAGCCACACCAACCCTGAACCCAGCAGGAGCAGCAGCGGGCCGCGCGCCTGGGAGTCGAGGGCGGTGACTTCGGCCGAACCGGCGTTGGTCGGAACTTTGGTCATCTCGGAGAAATTAAGGGTTCCGCCGGGCGCCGCCCGACTGCTTCGCGGCGAGCTCGCTCGCGGTCAATTCCATGGCGCGCTCGATCGGCAACTGCACCGTCTTCGCGTTCTGATCCACCCAGCCGTAGCTGGTGACCTTCTTCGACTCGGCCTCCTTGTGTTCCACCAGCGTCTTCCGACGGGATTCCGCGGTGGCACGCCATTGCAGTTCCTTCGGCAGATTCTCCGGGGCGGCGTTGAAAGTCGTGGTGTCGGCCGGGTGATAAAACCACCGGATGACCAACAGGAACGCCGCGAAAACGGCGAACACGAACACGATCGTGAAGAGCGAGACCGGACGGGCCGGCATGGCGTTCGAATCACTCATGGTGCGTGAGGCTCTCGCCGATGCGAGGATCGCGGATAGGGATGAGTTTCGCAGTCGGGAAGCTGCGCAGGTACGACCAGACGCAGATACCGCCCACGCCGACCACCGACGTCAGAATCCAGAGGAGGTTCAGAGAAAGGAACGGGACGGCGTCGCCATGCGAATCCTTCAGCGCCGGCATGATGTTGTAGCAAATGTCGATCAGGATGACCGAGAGAATCCAGTAGGCGATCCGGCGGATGATCGGCTTCGTCACCTTGAAGCGATACGAGAGCAGCGCGAGGAACGGGATGAGGAAGTGGCCAAACAAAATCACCAGGCCGACGTACCACCATTGGTTGGTCGAGCCATCGTGGTTCAACTCGCGCAGATTGTACCAGAAGGTTTCCTCAGGCACGTTCGCGTTCCAGATCAGGAAGTACTGCGAGAAGGTCACGTAGGCCCAGAACACCGTGAACGCCAGCATCAGCATGCCGATGCTGTGGAAATGGTTGTTGTTCAGGACGCCCTTGTAATCGCCGCGATTCCAGAGCCAGACCATGATAATGACGCCGATCGACAACGCACCGCGCGCGCAATTGGCGAAGAACCACACGCCGTACATGGTCGAGAACCAGTGGTACTCGAGCGACTTCACCCAGTAGATCGCGGCAAACGTGAGCGTCAACGCGCCGAGCGGCAAACCCATGGCCGCGGTGACGCGGTTCGAGTAAGTCCACTTGAGGTCGCCGTCCGAGTCCTGCGTGAAGGAGGCTTTCCGGAGCCGGGCCGAGAGGAACATCCAGATCAGGAAGAAGCCGGCCGTCATGCCGACGAACATCTCCGGGCTGAGGAAACTCGCCTTTTTGAGGTACAGCGGATCGTGGCCCACGGTGTGGCCGCCGTGGATCTCGCGGGCCAGGTTCATCCAGGGCCAGACGATGTCTCGCTGGTAGAAGAACGTGGCGAGGACGAGCGGCAGGAAGAGCAAGCCGAGCCACTTGAACGCCGAAAGTCCGTGCTCGTACTGACGCCGAATCACCGTCGACCACGACGCATCAAAGATGTGATGGATGAGGATCAGCATCAGCATGCCGATCGCAATCGCGGTCCAGAAGGTGACGCCGACCAGCCACGAATGCGCGACGGCCGAGGCGCCGGAGACGAAGATTCCGAGTACGGTCAGGGCGATACCGGCGAAGCCGATCATCAGAGCCTTGCCCGCGAGGGGAGAAGCAGACTCGGCCGGCAGGGCCGCGGGAGCGGTGACAGCTTGCGAGCTCATGGTAGGCCGAGAGTGGATTTGGCGGCGGCGTCGGTGACGTCGGCCGGCTTGCCCTGCTGGGCGCGCTGCAGCGCGCGGACATAGGCGACGACGGCCCAGCGATCTTCGGGGATCAGCTTGTCCGCATAGGAGAACATCGTGTTCTTACCGTTGGTGATCGTGTTGTAGATCTCGCCGTCCGGCATCGTGCGCAGCCGGTCATCGTGGTACGTCGGCGTAGCGCCCATGCCATAGCGGCTGGTGATGCCTTTGCCGTCGCCCGTCGCGCTGTGACACGGCGCGCAATAGATCTGGTAACGGTCGCGTCCGCGCTCGAGGAAATTGCGGTCGACCGTGAGATTGGACGGAAAGCCCGGGACGAACGCGCCGGCGGCGTCTTTGCCGCGATAGAGATGATCGTCCTCCCGCAACATGCCGCGGGCGACGGTGCGGACCGGCGGCGTGCGGTCGGCCCGGCCATCGGCGAAAAAGACGCTGGTACCCTGCGGACGCAGCTTGGGTTGGTTCTCCATGCTGGGGAAAGCCCACTCCGGAAAGATATCGATCGGAGGCAGCGTGAAAGTCTGTCCCCGGAAACCGAGGATCGAAACGCCCAGCACGCAAGCAAAGAGAGTGGCGAGGTAAAGGTGGCGCATGCTCAGGGCTCCAGCTCCGTGATCGCCTTGCCGCCGGCCTTCTCGAGCAGGGCCTTGGTGTTGGCGAGATTGAAACGCGGGTCGCGCGCCTCGATCACAATGAAGAACGTGTCATCCATGCCGCGACGGATCTGGTCATACTTCAGCACCGGATGATAGTGCATCGGCA
Organism: Opitutaceae bacterium; assembly: GCA_040381375.1. Classification (GTDB taxonomy): domain Bacteria; phylum Verrucomicrobiota; class Verrucomicrobiia; order Opitutales; family Opitutaceae; genus ER46. The sequence goes on along the minus strand of JBEIHL010000097.1, from coordinate 2,805 downwards.
GGCCATTCACGACGAACATGCCGATGATCGTCGCAAACGCGGTGAACAGGATCGTGAGCTCGTAGCTCACCGGGAAGGCGAACATCGGGCTGAAGAGCGGTTTGCCGCCCACGATCAACTGATAGTCGTACGCACCGGTCCACCAGATCATCGACATGCCGGTGATGAAACCGGTGATGCCGCCCGCGAGCGAGATGCGCGGGACGATGGAGCGTTTCAAGCCCATGGCCTTGTCGAGGCCGTGGACCGGGAACGGGGTGATGCAGTCCCAGAAGCGATAGCCGGCATCCCGCACCTGCTCTGCCGCGTGGTAGAGCTCAGGCGTGGTTTCGAAGGTGGCGATCAGGCCGTAAGGTTGGGCAGCCATGGGGGTGCTCAGTGTTTGTCCGCGGCACCGTGGCCGCCGTGAACGTCAGCCTGGGGCGTGACGGCCTTGAGTTCCGCCATCGGCATGATCGGCAGGAAGCGGATGAAGAGGAGGAAGAGGACCGAGAAGACGCCGAAGGTGCCGAAGAACGTGAAGATTTCGACGATCGAGGGGCTGTAGTAACCCCAACTCGACGGCAGGAAGTCGCGGGCGAGCGACGTGACGATGATCACGAAGCGCTCGAACCACATGCCGACGTTGACGAAGATCGAGAGCACCCAGACGAAGGTCGTGTTGTTGCGCACCGCCTTGAACCAGAAGAACTGCGGGGTGACGACGTTGCAGCCGATCATCCACCAGTAGGCCCACGAGTAGTGACCGAAGGCGCGGTTGATGAACGCAAAGCCCTCATACGGATTCGCGCCGTACCACGCGATGAAGAACTCCATCGCGTACGCGTAGCCGACGATCGTACCCGTCGCCAACGTGATCTTGCACATGCAGTCGATGTGATACTGCGTGATCAGATCCTGCAGGCCGTAGATCGAGCGCAGCGGCAGCATCAGGGTCAGCACCATGCCGAAGCCCGAGAAGATGGCGCCCGCCACGAAGTACGGAGGGAAGATGGTCGTGTGCCAGCCCGGGAGCAGCGACACCGCGAAGTCGAACGACACGATGGTGTGCACCGAGAGCACGAGGGGCGTCGAGATGCCGGCCAGGATGTGGTAGGCCATCTCGTTGTTGCTCCAGTGGCGGTTCGAACCGCGCCAGCCCATGGCGAACAGTCCGTACAGGAAGGCGCGGGTCTTGTTGCCCACCGCGTAGAAACGGTCGCGAAGCACCGCGAGGTCGGGAATCAGGCCGACGTACCAGAACAGCACCGACACCGTGCCGTAGGTCGAGACCGCGAACACGTCCCATTCGAGCGGCGAACGGAAGTTCTGCCAGATCGCATTGGAGTTCGGAATCGGGAACAGATACCAGGCGTACCAGACGCGACCGACGTGGAAGACCGGGAAGATCGCGGCGCAAACCACCGCGAAGATCGTCATGGCCTCGGCCGCGCGATTGATCGACGTGCGCCACTTCTGGCGCAGCAGGCAGAGAATCGCGGAGATCAGGGTACCGGCGTGGCCGATACCGATCCAGAAGACGAAGTTGACGATGTCCCACGCCCAATTGACCGGATTGGCGTGGCCCCACACACCGACGCCCGTGGCGATCAGGTACGTGATGCCGCCGACCGTGAAGGAGGCGACGAAGCAGGCGAGGACGAAGCAAACCCACCACCAAGCGGGCGTCTTCCCCTCGATGATCCCGCAGATTTTCTCGGTAATCCACGAGAAGCTGCGGTTGTTCTCGACGAGCACCGCACGCGGCAAGACCGCGGGTTTGACCTCGCGGAGGATGGGGTGCCCGTCGGCGGCATGATCAGCAGCGTGACCCATTAGCGGTGTCCTCCAGATAAGCGTTTAACGAGCGTCGTCATCTCAATGCGCCCCTTTCTTTTCCGCCTTGGGGGCGGCGTTGCCGTGCGCGCCATGACCGTGGTCGTCATGGGCGGGCGGCACATTCTTGCGCTCGTATTCAACGCGGCTGAGCGGCAGCGCCTTGTAATCGGGCATCTGCGGATTCGGGTTGCGCAGCTTTCCGAGGTACGTGGTCCGCGGACGAATGTTCAAGTAGCCCAGCAGCGCGTAATCCTGCTCGCGCACCTTCGCCTTCGAAACGGCACTCTCGGGGTCGAGGATGTTGCCGAACTCAATCGCATCGACCGGGCACACCTGCTGGCAGGCGACCTTGATCGTGCCATCCGGCACCACCACGTCGCCCGGCCGTCCGGCCTGCGCCGACTTAACCTTGTGGCGGATCTTGCCGTTCTGGATGCGCTGAATGCAGTAGGTGCATTTTTCCATCACGCCGCGCATGCGGACCGTGACCTCGGGATTCTTGGCGAGCTTCACGAGCTCCGGCATGCCGAAGTCTGCGAGCTGACCGAGATAAAGGCTGTCGAGGGCGCGTTCGTTGTAGTCGAAGAAATTGAAGCGCCTGACCTTGTACGGACAGTTGTTCGCGCAATAACGGGTACCGATGCACCGGTTGTAGGCCATCGTGTTGATGCCTTCCTCGTCGTGGACCGTCGCGTTGACGGGGCACACGACTTCGCAGGGCGCGAGCTCGCACTGCATGCAGGCCACCGGCTGGATCGAAACTTGGAGATCATCCGGCAGGGTCCGGTTGCCTTCGCCCCCGAAGGCCCCGGCATCCGCCTGGCCGTCGGAGTAATAGCGGTCGAGTCGGATCCAGTGCATCTCACGACCGCGCAGGACCTGATCCTTGCCGACGATCGGAATGTTGTTCTCCGCCTGACAGGCGATCACGCAGGCGTTACAGCCGATGCAGGTGTTGAGGTCGATCGACATCCCCCACTGGTGGTG
>JBEIHL010000096.1:0-8035 GCA_040381375.1 Opitutaceae bacterium | reverse complement strand
CCGCTTACCGCGCCACCATCCGAGCCACCACGTTCCGCGGTGCTCAACTGCAGGACGCGTGGACGCTCTCGCGCCAGTACACGCTGACCTACGGCCTCGACTACGAGCTGGTGAAAAACAACGGCAAGACCTACGGCCCGGCCGGCACCCGCATCCGTCCGTCATCGCCCGACGACGCCCGTGAGACCGTCGGCCTCTTCGCCGAAGCGACCGCCAAGTGGCTCGAAGATCGCCTCATCGTGAACGTCGGGGCCCGCCGCGACGAGGCCACCAACACCATCCGCGCCACGCCGCTGCTGCCGACGGTGTTCGAGGGTTCGTCGGATTTCTCCATCACCAATCCGCGGGCGGGCATCGTCTTCAAGCCGTTCGCCTCCGCTCCAGTCCGACTGCACGCCAGCGCAGGCCGTGGATTCGTCGCTCCCCTCGGGGATCAGCTCGCCGGTCTCACCGACGAAACGGTCGCCGGTCAGCGCCGCCGCCGCGCCGGCAATCCCAATCTGACGCCGGAGTCCAGCCGCACGTACGATGTCGGCATCGGCTACGACTCCGCCGCGTGGGGCGCCGACCTCACCTGGTTCCGCACCGAAGTCTCCGACAAGATCGAGTCCGTCTTCGCGGTGAACACGCCCACCTTTCGCGAGACCGTCTGGGTCAACGCCTCCACCGCCAAGGCCTCCGGCCTCGAGGCGACGCTCGAGGGCGATCTCGGCCGCTTCTGGGCCGCGCCTGCCCGCACCTGGGTCGCGACGGCCAGCGCCACCTACTTCGATCGCCGGGAGCAGGTGCTGCCCGCCGGCCTCAGCCCGATTCGGAATATCGCCCGCTCCAAGATCAACCTCGCGCTCGCCTACGACGACCACCGACGCGTCCGCGCCCGCGTCGTGGCACGACATGTCCGCGGCTTGATCGACCAGGACTTCTCGCGGCTCCTGGTATTCACCAACGGCCGCGGCGGTCTCTTTACGTACCCCAGCTTCGTGGTCTGGGACATCGATCTCGGCTGGAAACTCAACGCGAGGCAGGAGCTCTCGTTCCAGATCGATAACGTTGCCGACAAATACTACTATGAAAAAAACGACTTCCCGTTTCACGGCCGGTCGTTCTTCGCGCGTTTCCGGCACAGCTTCTGAGGGCGCGCATGCACCTCGTCATTGTCCGCGCCGCGTTCGTCGCCGCTCTGGCCGTCACTTCGGCGGTCCGGGCCGCGACCTTTGAGCTCGCCCGCGCCGACACGGCCGGCATCCAGGCGGCGTTCGACGCCGGGGCCCTCGACGCCGAACGTCTCACCGCGCTCTATCTGGCCCGGATCGCGGCCTACGACCGCGCGGGACCAACGATCAACGCCTTCATCGCCCTCAACGCCGACGCACTCGCGGATGCCCGGGCGCTCGATGAAGAACGCCGCACCCGGGGCCGGCGTTCCCTGCTGCATGGGGTCCCGGTCGTGCTCAAGGACAACATCGACAGCGTCGGGCTTCCCTGCACCGGAGGTTCCGTGCTGCTGGCCGGCAATCGCCCCGCCCGGGACGCGTTTGTCGTCGCCCGCCTGCGCGCCGCCGGCGCGATCATCCTCGGCAAGGTTAACCTCGGGGACTTCGCCTCCGACGCGACCGGCCGCAGCTCGCTCGGCGGACAAACGCGCAATCCGCACAACGTCGCGTACACGCCCGCGGGATCCTCCGGCGGCTCCGGTGCCGCGGTGGGAGCCTGGTTCGCACCGCTCGCGCTCGGGACCGATACCGGCGGCTCGCTCCGCAGCCCCACCTCGGTCAACGGCCTCGCCGGCCTCAAGCCCACCCACGGTCTGGTCTCCCGGGGCGGGGTCATTCCCACCTGCCTCTGCTTCGATGCCGTCGGGCCGATGGCGCGTAGCGTACACGATGTCGCGGTCGCCCTTGGGCTCATGGCTGGACGCGATGACGCCGATCCCGCCACGGCCGCCTCGGCCGGCCTCGTCCACCGCGACTACACCCGTTTCCTCGACCGGCAGGCACTCCGCGGCGCGCGCATCGGCGTGCTCCGCGATGTGCGCGGTTTCGATGCGGAGATCGACGCCGTCTTCGAGGCTGCGCTCGAGGATCTCCGCCGCGCGGGCGCCGTCCTGGTCGATCCCGTCAACTATCCCGCGCATGTCCTCGGCGCGCGGGCCGGCCTGGTCAAAGTCATCTGCGACACCGAAGTGCCGGAGGAGTTCGACCGGTACTTCGGCACCCTGCCCGGCGGTTTCCCACGCAGCTTTGCCGAACTCGTGGAACGCGCCGACGCCCACCGAGCCACGCTGTCAACGGACGCCCGCGCGCTCTTTCCGCGGGTCTACGAGCACTATCGCACGCGCGTGGGCGGCGGGCCCGCCCGGAGCACGCTGACCTACCGCTCGGCGCGCGACGACGGCCTCGCGATGATGCGCGCGGGGGTTCTCGGCCTCTACGAACGCCACCGGCTAGACGCGATCGTCACCTGCACCCGCGCCACCCGGCCCGACCGCGTGGGCCAGGACACGCGGCCCACGCCCGGCGCGCCCACGACCTCGGTGCGCGACGTCGCGAATGTCACGGGTTTCCCGGACCTCATCGTGCCGGCCGGAACAACGGCGGACGGCCTGCCGGTTTCGATCTCCTTTCTCGGCCCGGCGTTCAGCGAGCCAACGCTGCTGGCGCTCGGTTACGCCTACGAACAGGCGACGCGTCGCCTGCCGATCGCGGCCCCTACTCCGCCGCTGTCTGGCGAAAACTTCACCTATTGATCCCACCCATGACTTCCCTCGATCACCTTCGCGAACTCTTCCACGCCCTCGCCGGTGTTCTCGTCTGGCCCGTGCTCGCCGGGTTGCTCGGCCTCATTGCCGCGATGCTCGTCGCGCTCGGTTCCTTCGCCCGCGAGGCGTGGGATCGCCGCGGTGGCCGTCGCCATTCGCTCGAACGCGATCGCATCGAACTCGAAAGCGCCGCCCGGCAGTCCGCCGCGCCGGAGCTCGAACTCAGGCTGGAGGAAATCCTGCAGGCCGCCGAACGCCGTCGCTGGCGTTCGCTCGGCCGCCTCCGCCTCGCCGTCCGCGTCGGCCCGTCCCTTGGCCTGATGGGCACGCTGATCCCGATGGCGGACGCACTCCAGGGCCTCGCGGAAGGCAACTTGCCTGCCCTCGCGAGCAACATGGTCACCGCGTTCGCCGCCACCGTCATCGGTCTGACCGTCAGTGTCATCGCGTACCTCCTCGCCGCCGGCCGCGAGAGCTGGGTCCGCGCCGATACCGAGGCCCTCGCGTTCCAGGCTGAACGCCATCTCCCGCGCCCGCCCGCCCCGGCCACTCCGGTTCCACTCACCCTGTCTTCGGCACTCAACTCCCCGACCCCATGAGATTCGTCCGCCATCGCCGCCTTTCCGCCCACGGTCCCGCTCCCGGCGAGGACGAGGATCCGCTCGCCGGCATCGCCAATCTCTTCGACGTCTCCGTCGCGTTCATTGTCGCGCTGCTCATCGCCCTCTTCGCGTTGTTCTCCTCGGGCTCGATGCTCGACCGCAACTCGCGCGTGACGCTCGTGAAAACCGCCGCCGACGGTTCGACCGAGATCATCACCAAGGACGGGGCCGAAATCAAAGTGCAGAAGGTCACCGACAAGACGCTTTCCGGCCAGGGCACCCGCCTCGGCACCGCCTATCGCCTCGCCAACGGCCAGGTCGTCTACGTCCCCGAATCCAACGCCAAGCCATGAATCGTCTCGCCCTGTTTCTCCCGCTGCTCCTTGCGCTCATCGCGCCTCTCGCCCCGGCCGCCGCCCCGCGCCTGGTTTTCCTCACCGTCGGCGGTGAGTTCGATCCTACTCCGGAACTCCGTGCGGCCGCCGCCCCGTGGACCGGCCGGCTCACCGTCGAGGTCATCCCGAGCGGAGCGGCGCCAGCCGATCTGCAAGCCGCGCTCATCGTGGTCGACGCGTCCACCGACCTGTCGGCCGCCGCCCGCACCGCCCTCGATGCGGCGCGCGCCGCTTCCACCCGCGTCCTCACCGTCCGCGCCAAACCGCCCGCCGCCTCCGATCCCGCGCTCGAAGCCTACTTCGCCGTTCCGTCGACGGAGAATTTCCGCCGCTTGGTCTCGCACCTCGCGGTCCGCGAACTCGGCCTCGCGCCGCCACCCGGGCTCGACGTCAGTCCCGCCGCGCTCGCACCCGTCGATTATCCCCTGCAGGCGATCTACCATCCTGATGCCCCCGCGCCGGGCTTCTTCCGCGATCTGGCCGCGTACGAAAGCTGGCTCGCATCGCGGGCCGTCCCGGCGTCTCCCCGGTCCGCACCGGCGCTCAACCCGACGGTCGGCATTTCCTTCCACCGGTCGTTCTTTATCCGGGAAACGCAGGGCCCCATCGACGCCCTCGTTCGCGCCATCGAAGCCCGCGGCGCCCGCGCCATCACCCTGATGAGTCAGGGCGCTCCGGACTATGCCCCGCTGCTCCGTGCCGACGGCACCCCGGTGATCGACGTGCTGCTGTTTATCGGCGAGCGGCTGAGTCTGGCCCGCAAGGGCGACGGCCTCGCCCAGCTCCGCGCGCTCGGCGTGCCGGTATTGTCGACGTTCCAGCATTTCAGCCAGACCCCGGCCGAGTTCGTGAAGTCGCCGGGCGGCTTGGCGCCGGTGTTCACCGGCCCGCTCGCCGATCATGAGCGCGACGGGTTGATCGAGCCGCTGCTCGTGGCCGGCAAGGGCACCGCCACCAGCCCGGGCCGCACGCCTCCGGCCGTGATTCCGGCACAGGTCGACTGGCGCATCGACCGCGCCCTCGCCTGGGCCCGGCTCCGTCGCGCGCCCAACTCCGAAAAGAACCTCGTCTTCACCTACTGGAGCGAGGGCGCCGGCAAGGCGAACGTCGGCGGCGATCCCGACGACTTCCTCGATGTGCCGGGCAGCCTGGCCGCGCTGCTGCCGGCGCTCAAGGCGCGCGGATACGACGTCGGCTCCGGTCCGCTGCCGACGCGCGACCAGCTCTCGGACCGGATGGCGCGCGAAGCCTCAAACATCGGTACCTGGGCGCCGGGCGAACTCGCTGCCCGCGTCCGCTCCGGCGCCCTCGCCTTGCTCCCGGCCGAAACTTATGTCGCCTGGTTCGACGCCCTCCCCGCCAATCGCCGCGAAGAAATCGTCGCCGCGTGGGGGCCTCCCCCCGGGCGCGTCATGGTCCACACCGACGAGCGCGGAAAGAAGTTCCTCGTCTTTCCCCGGCTCGAATTCGGCCGGGTGATGGTCGCCGCGCATCCGGATTGGGGATACCTCCAGGACGACACGGTGCTCGTTTCCAAGGACGCGCTCCCGCCGCACCACCAGTACCTCGCGTTCTTTCTCTGGTTGCAGCGCGAGCGTCGCACCGACGCGTGGATCAGCCTCTTCAGCAATATCGTGCTCCAGCCCGGCAAGAGCGAAGGCCCCCGCCGCCGACGATCATGTCGGTCTGATGCTCGGCGCCATGCCGCACATCCACCCCGAGAAGATGGGCGGCAACGGTGCGATTTCCGGCAAACGCAAGGCGCTCGCCGTCACGCCCGGCTGGGCCAACCACGTCGTTCCGTCCGATGCGCTGGCGCCGCTCGGCGAACTCGCCGCGCGCATCCGCCGCACCGCCGGTGTCACCGATGCCGCGCAGCGCGCCGACGCCGAAGCCGCCATCCGGGCCGAGGTGCTCAAGCTCGAGCTCGCCCGTGAGCTCGACCTCGATCCCCGCACCACACCCGCCGCCGTTCTCGTCGAACGCGTCCGCGCTCACCTGGCAAAGCTCGAGCGTGCGTCGATGCCGCACGGCAGCCACGTAATCGGCGAGCCGCCCTCCGACCGCACGCTCGCCGACATGGTGGCGCTCATGATCAAGCCCGAGTTGCGTCCTCGCCTGCCGGCCGAGCTCGCCGAATCCGACTATCGCCGGCTGGTCGCGTCCGTGATCTTCCCGCAGACGGAGCTGCCCGCCGCGCTCCAGCCACTGCGGGCTCAGGTCGCCGCGCTGCACGCAGACATCCTCCGACATGCCGAGAATCTCCGCGCCGCCCCGCGCGAGCTGGCCGCGATCCTCGAGATTCTCGAAGGCCGCTGGATCGAGCCCGGTCCGTTCGACGAGCCGTTGCGCAATCCCGACTCCGTCCCCGGCGGCCGCAATCTCTACGGCCTCGATCCGCGCATCATCCCGACCCCCGAAGCTGAGATCAGCGGCCGCCGCCAAGCCGACGAACTCATCGCCGCCCACCGCGCCAAACACGACGGCGCCTACCCGCAGAAACTCGCCTACGTTCTCTGGTCCAGCGGCATCACCAAGACCGGCGGCGCCCCCGAAGCCGCCGTGCTCCACCTGCTCGGCACCCGCGCCGTCCGTGACGAGCGCGGACGTGTCACCGGCGTCGAACTCATCCCGCGCGCGGAACTCGGGCGTCCCCGAATCGACGTCTTGATGACGACGTCGGGCACCTACCGCGACCACTTCCAGGACAAAGTGGACTTGATCACGCAGGCGGTGCGGCTCGCCGCGACGTCGCCCGAGGCCGATAACCCGGTCGCCACCGCCGTCGCCGCCCGCACACGCGAGCTCTCCGCGGCCGGCGAGACCGACGCTCGGGCCAAGCAGCTCGCCACCGCGCGCGTCTTCTCGCCCGCGCCCGGCGCCTACTCGCCGGGCACCCAGTTCCTCGCCAAGTCCGGCGACGCGCGCGGGGACGACGCCGCGATTTCCGAACTTTACCTCCGCCGCCTCGGCCACGCCTACGGCGGCGGGCTGTACGGCGACTTCCAACGCCCGCTGTTCGAGCAAAACCTCGGCAATGTCGACGCTGCGACGCTGCCGCGGTCTAGCTTCGTCAACGCCGGCGTGCTCGACAACCCCATGCCCGCCGCCTTCCTCGGCGGCCTCGGCCAGGCCGTGCGCCGCGTCTCGGGTCGCGACCCCGGTCTCTACACGACGGATCTCCGCCAGGGTGACACCCCCAAGGTCGAGACCGTCGCCGCCACCATCGCTGCGGAGCTGCGCACGCGTTACTTCAATCCCAAGTTCATCGAGGCGTTGAAGGCGCGCGGCTACGACGGCGCCCGCTACCCGATGTTCCTCGCGGAGCACCTCGATCTTTGGGACACGACCTCGCCCGACACGGTCCAGAGCTCGGACTGGGGAAAACTGAAGAAAGTCTACGTCGACGATGAATTCGGTCTCGGTCTCGCCGAATTCTTCCAGCGGCACAACCCGTTCGCGAAGCAGATGATCATGGCGAACCTGCTGCAGGCCAGCGAGCGCGGCCAGTGGCAGGCGAGCGCCGCTGATCTCGCCGACCTCGCGCAAAAACTTGCTGAGTCCGCCAAGGCCAACGGCCTCGTCTGCGAAGCCAACGTCTGCCGCAACGTCCGGCTCACCGCGCTCGTGGAGAAGTCGCTCGCCGGCGTCCCAGGCGCCGCCGAATTGATGCAGGCGTACCGCGGCGCGCTGGAGAAAGTCCAATCCGTGGCTGCGGCGCTGGCCGCTGCCCCCGCCACCACGGCAGCCACACCCGCACCCGATGCCGCCCCGGCCGCCGCCAGCGCCCCCGCGCCGGCAACCGCCCCCTTGCCCACCATCGAAGGCAAAGTCCTGGAAGAGAAATTCCCGAAGCCGCAGCCCGCCGCTGATGTCGCCACCGTCGCGGGGTCGATCCCGTGGTTGTGGTTCGGCGTAGCCGCAAGCGCCCTCGCTCTCGCCGCCTTCGGCTGGTTTCGCCGACCGCTCTAATCCTTCGCCCCGTCCCGCCCATGAAATCCACCCGCCTCATCTCCGTCCTCCTCGCGGCTGCGTTGCTCGCCGCCGGCTGCTCCAAGTCCCACGACCACGACAAGAAATCCGCCCACGGTGAGCACGTCCACGTCGCTCCCCACGGCGGCACACTGATCGAAATCGGCGACCACGCCTACAACCTCGCCCTTTTCATTAATCAAGGGGCCGCCGGAATTGCCCGGCTGAACAGCAGCATCGATTTGCAACATTGTAACATCATCTTTGAGCCCCGACAAAGCGCTGACAACCCCCGCAGTGACCTTCGG